>CAVCUC010000045.1:0-18496 GCA_963605225.1 bacterium | reverse complement strand
GCTTTTAAAAGTAGTAGTAGGCGCAAGGCTAATATTTTTGAGCATAAATAAAATAATAAATAATGGTGCAAGTAGTGCAATTAAACGATATTTTATAAATTCTTTCGAACCATCATCCATAATATGATTCATTACACCAAAATTAGCTGATGACAAAAATAGAAATGATCCAAATATACACATATATTTCAAGTTGAATCCACTTGGTAAAGCACCAAAAGAATATATTGTTACATATTCATAAAGTTTGCCTAAGGCAAAACATCCAATGGCTACTATATATATTTTTAAATATAAAGCTGCTTTTTTCTTATAAATTTTTGATAACAGGTATAGAAAACAAGAACCTGTTACCAAAAAAGATATCCATTCTAATGACATGTTAAATTACTCTTTTCTTTCTTTTTAAATTGATGAGTGCTACAGCGATTAGTACGCATAGAATTAGTGCAATAAGTAAAATGTTTCCATTACCAATAATTGTAGCAGTAGGGGACAAAGTTATTCCTTTTGAAGTTACATCTCGCCAAGAAGAATCTTGATATAGTTCTCCACCACTCATAAATATTCTTTTTGCATTTTGATCATCTTTTAAATAAGCATCCATCCATTTAGCAGTGTAATAAATAATACGTTCATAGTTTGTAATAACACTTGTATGTATACCACCAACTAATGAAGCATACGCAGCAGGTCCTTCTGCTTTGTTATATGTAGGCTTAACCCACATTGAGGATAATACAACTAAATCTAATGTCCCTGTTAAGAAAAGTGTAGGTGTCGTATTACCAGTACGTTCACTTGAAGTATTACTACCAGCAATAGAAACAGAAGCTTTAATACGACTATCTTTTTTAGCGGCATTCACTGTACTTCTACCACCTTGAGAGTGACCGGCAGCGCCAATTTTATTTGTATCTATCTTATTGTAAAAAATACTATCGGAATTAGAGTTTTCACTAAGGATGTAATCAATTTGCTGTATTTGAGAATCACCACTTGCGGACATTGTTTCAGAACTAGCTACAACGACATAGCCTTTTGAAGCTAAAGCACATAAAGCATTCCAATATAGTCCTGGAGCACATGCTGTTCCATTTGCCCATACAATAACAGGCCATTTTTGATTACTTGTTGTTAAGTCTTTAGGATAAATGACAATATATCCTGAAATAATTTTAGAAAAATCACCTGTATAAGCTACTTCATAGTCAGATTGAATTGTATTTTCCGTTTTGCTAGAAGCATGAATGATTGATGAATGATTTAAAGGGATAATAAATGTGAAGGATAGTAATAAGCATAGGAGTGTTTTTAAAATACGAGTCATAAGCTATTTCCTCTCTCTACTATTATTTTAACTGAAATAAAAGGAAATACGAAAGAAAACATAAATTGTGAAATTATGTGAATACTTCACTTTTTGAACTTTTATGGTATAATACAGTCACTGGCAACCCAGAAAGGACATGATGATATTATATGAGAAACATCAATGATTTAACCATGTGTATGGTTGATTATGAGACCGATGTTTCTGTAGTTCGTGAATTTATGACGAACATTGAGTTTCAAAAACTTTTAAATGAAGAACAAAACGGAAATATCCGTATTGTCAATCATACAGAACTAGGTTTCACAAAGAAGGTATAATGCCTTCTTTTTTTTAATTTCAAACGTAAAGCATGAAAAATAAAATTAAATCATGCTAAAGTAATTAAAATGTAATACATTTTATATATAGTAGTATTGAAATTGCATATAATATATATGGAGGTGAAGTTATATGTCGACTATTCAAGTAAGAGTTGATGATGATTTAAAATCTAAGGCTGATGCATTGTTTAAGGAACTAGGTACAGATACAACTAGTGCAATTCGTATGTTTTTAACTCAGGCAGTGGCTTATGATGGAATTCCTTTTGAAATTAAAAAATACAATAAAGCAAAGACAATGAAAATTATGACTGAAGATGAGTTTTTCGATAGACTTACTTCTTCCAGAGCACAAGCTAGAGATGGAAGAGTAATAGATGCAGATGAACTAGTAGATAATATTAGAGACAAATATGGATTATAAAGTCATATTTACTGAAAATGCGATGGAGGATGTGGACTCTATTGTTGAATATCTAATTTTTAACTTACAAAATAAACAGGCAGCCAGTTATTTTGCTGATTCTTTAGAAAATGGGAAAAATGTATTATGTAAATCAGCTGAGTCGTTTCAATTGTGTTCGAATTTAAGACTTCAAAGCATGGGTTATCGAAGATTAAATTTAGAAAAAACTAAATATTTCTTGTTGTATCGAATTGAAAATTCAACAGTTTTTGTGGATGGTGTTTTTCACCAATTGCAAGATTATGAAAATAAAATTAAATAAATTTTTTGCTAGACGAGCATCACTCGTCTTTTTTTGTATATAAAGAAAAAATTTTGGAGAAATTTTGAGGATTTGCGATTTTTTTGCGAATTATATATGTAGAGGAGGCCTAAAAATTATGGCAAGAATAGAAAAAATCAATCAAAAACAGACAGAAGAATTATTTATGTATATCTTTGGGAGTAAAAGTAGAAAGAATCTTACATTATCGTTATTTAATCTATTAAATGAAACAGATTATAAAGATCCTAATGATATTGAAGTCAAAGATATGGAAGGTACACTTTTTGTTATTACAAAAGATGGTACACATTTTATGCTAGTTGATGCAGTAAATGCATGGAATGAAGATAAATTTTTAAATTTAAACATGCCTTTAAAATTTGTGATATATACAAGAAAAATATATGCAGAATATTTACATAAAAAACATGCGAACTGGTTCTCAACACATGCAATTCATTTCCCGATACCAAAATTTTATTGTTTTTATAATGGCTTAGAAAAATATGAAGCAGAACAAACACTCAAACTAAGTGATTCGTATGAAAATAAAGAGTCTGTTCAAATGGAAGCGACAGTTCATTTATTTAATTTAGAAAAGAACCAACCAAAATTAAAAAAATGCAAACCATTAATTGATTATGGACACTTTATTCGTAAATTGAATGAAAATAGAAATAAATATAGCGATATTGAAAAATTGATTGATAAAACATTAGAAGAAATGCCTGATGATTTCTCATTGTATGAAATTTTAAAACAAGAAAAAGAGGAAGTAACCAAAATATTACTTGAAGAATATAGTGATTCATTTTAATTTGTATGAAATGTCCAAGATGTTTAAATGAAGATCCAACATATTTTTATAAAGGTGTGAAAGGGTATTATTGTCGAAAATGTATTTCTTTTTCTCGTATATGTATTGAAGATTCAATGGAAGAAGTAAATTTAGAATTACCACGAAATAATAGCGAAGAATATACACTAGAATATCCTCTTACAGTAGAACAACAAAGAATTAGTCATCTTTGTGCCACTAAAATTGAAGAAACAGATATCTTAATTCATGCAATAACTGGTGCAGGAAAAACAGAATTAGTTGTAGAAACGATTGCTATGATGCTAGCGAAGAAGAAAAAAGTTTGTTTTGCCATAGCCCGTAGGCAAGTCGTATTAGAGCTAGCTGAACGATTTAGAAAAATATTTCCTCATGCAAAAGTTGTTGAAGTGTGTGGTGGTTATACAAGTGTACTAGATGGCGATTTGATTGTTTGTACAACACATCAACTATATCGTTACTATCATGCTTTTGATTTACTGATATTAGATGAACCAGATGCTTTCCCGTTTTATGGAAATAGTGTACTTCATGGTATAGCTTCTACTGCTTGCTCAAAACATCATATTTATTTAACGGCTACTCCTGATGAAACATTACTTCAAAAAGTAAATGAAGGTAGTTTACAAGTTTTAAATTTAAATCAAAGACCACATAAATATCCTTTGCCTGTTCCTAAAGTATCAAGTTACTTCTTTTTAGGTAGAATTATCGTTTTATTAAAGTGGATTAAGAAATATGATGCGTCACCACGAATGATTTTTGTACCAACAATCGCTATGGCTAAACAATTGCATTTCTTTTTATCACGAATAATGAATGTATATATTTGTACAAGCAAAACAGTGAATCGTGATGAAATGATTGAGAAATTTAGACAAGACGAAAAAGGAATATGTATTTGTACAACTGTATTAGAAAGAGGAGTAACGATTAAAAATGTAAATATTTGTGTATATTTAGCAGACCATCATGTTTTTAATGAAGCATCTTTAATTCAAATGTCAGGGCGAGCAGGAAGAAACTTTCATTATCCTAAGGGTGATGTTTTATTTATTACTTCTAAGAAAAGTGAAGTAGTTAGAAAGTGTATCGAAGAAATAGAAAGGGCCAATAAGAATGAAGTGCTTAATGTGTGGTAAAGACTTTGATGAAAATGGATCATTACGAGAAATATTATTTGAAGAAGATTTGCTATGTGAAACATGCAGAAGTGGATGGAAAGAAAATAAAAGAAATGACAAGGTTGGTCAATATAGGATGAAATCATCTTGGATTTATAACGATGCCTTTAAAACGTGCTTAATTCAATATAAGGAAGCGGGAGATGAAGCACTAAAAGATATATTTTTGTACCCTGTAAAAAAAGATGTTAGAAAATACTTGAAGGGATATACGTTATTACTTATGCCAAGTACGAAAGAAAAGCTAGAGCAAAGAGGATTTTTACACTTAAAATACATGTTTTCTTGTTTAAAGTTACCGATGCTTGATCCTTTTATCACTGAACAAAATCAAAAAGGCAAATCGTTAAAAGAACGTAATGCTATAGGAAAAAGTATGTATTTAAAAGAAAATATAAAGTTACCATATAAGATTGCATTAGTAGATGATGTATATACAACAGGTTCTACAATACGTGGAGCACTAAACTGTATTAACCAAAAACAGCATAAAATAAAAATATATACAGTTGCTAGAGTGCCTATTCTTGAATGATTTGGGCTTTACAATGTATAATATTATCGCTTTTTAGGAGGTTTTTTTATGGCAAACATTTTTGATAGGATTTTAAATACCGATGCACATAAAATAAAAGAAATAGAAAAGAAGATTAAACCAGCTGAAGATATGGCTGAGAAATATAAGGCGATGAGTGATGAAGAGCTTAAAGCTGAAACACCACGATTAAGAGCGTTACTTGCGTCAGGAAAAACATTAGATGATATTTTACCTGAAGCGTTCGCTACAGCTCGTGAAGCATGTCGAAGAGTAATTGGAGAATATCCATACCATGTTCAATTAATCGGTGCTTGTATTATGCAAGGTGGCGATATCGCTGAAATGAAAACTGGTGAAGGTAAAACATTAACATCTGTTATGGCTGTATACTTAAACGCTTTAGCTGGACAAGGTGTACATGTTGTTACAGTAAATGAATACTTGTCTAAGCGTGACTCTGAATGGATGGGTGAAATTCACCGCTTCTTAGGCTTAACAGTAGGATTAAACTTAAGAGAAATGACTCCAGCGCAAAAAAGAGCTGCTTATGCATGTGATATCACTTATACAACAAACTCAGAACTTGGTTTTGACTATTTAAGAGATAACATGGTCACAAATGCTAGAGATAGAGTACAACGTGGTTTGAACTTTGCTTTAGTCGATGAAGTTGACTCTATTTTAATTGATGAATCAAGAACACCATTAATTATTTCTGGTGGAATGAAACAAACAGCGAACTTATATTTACAAGCTGATCGTTTTGTTAAACGTTTAAAACAAGAAGAAGATTATGAAATTGATGTTAAGGGACGTACATGCCAATTAACAGAATCTGGTGTAAGTAAAGCTGAAAAAGCATTCCGTATTGAGAACTTATACAATCTAGAACATACACAATTATTACATCGTATTAACCAAGCATTAAAAGCGAATTATGTTATGGCAAGAGATGTAGAGTATGTTGTGGATAAAGAAAATGATCAAATTCATATCGTTGACCCAAATACTGGTCGATTAATGAAAGGTAGAGAATGGTCTGATGGTTTACATCAAGCAGTATGTGCTAAAGAAGGCATCTCTATTCGTCAAGAAACAACAGTACTTGCAACAATCACTTACCAGAATTTCTTCCGTTTATATAACAAACTTGCTGGTATGACAGGTACGGCAAAAACAGAGGAAGAAGAATTCCATGAAATCTATAACATGCTTGTCTTAGAAGTTCCTACAAATAAACCTGTAGCCCGTGTAGATGATCCAGATGCAGTTTATGGAACAAAGAAAGCTAAGTTTGAAGCATTAGTAAGTGAAGTAGAAAAACGTCACGCTACAGGACAACCAGTTCTTGTTGGTACAATTGCAGTAGAAACTTCTGAATTGATTAGCCAAATGCTAAAACAAAAGAAGATTCCTCATGAAGTATTAAATGCCAAAAACAATGAACGTGAAGCTGAAATCATTGCTAAAGCAGGTGAAAAGGGATCTGTTACGATTGCGACAAACATGGCAGGTCGTGGTACAGATATTAAATTGGGTGAAGGTGTAAGAGAACTAGGTGGTTTATGTGTGCTTGGTTCTGAACGTCATGAATCTAGACGTATTGATAACCAATTGCGTGGTCGTTCTGGTAGACAAGGTGATCCAGGTGAATCAAGATTCTATGTATCTGTACAAGATGATTTGATGGTTCGTTTCGGTAGCGAAAGAATGGAAGGCCTGTTTTCTAAACTAGGTGATGAAGCAATTGAAAGTAAGACAATTACTAAATCTATTACTTCAGCACAAAAACGTGTTGAAGGTATCAACTTTGATGCTCGTAAAACATTATTACAATATGATGATGTATTACGTCAACAACGTGAAGTAATGTATGAACAAAGAAACTTCATTCTAGATAATGAAGATGTACATAATGTCATTAAAGGTATGTTTAATCGTGTGATTTCTGATACTGTTAGTGCTCATGTTATTCCTGATTCTAGACATAATGAAGTAAATGTTGAAGAATTAGTTGCTTCACTAAATAAGATGGGATTTGTAGATCTTGTTACAGAAAATGAATTAATGAATAAGTCTAGCGAAGAAATCACTAGTATTATTGATGAGAGAGCATGGAATGCTTATGATACAAAGATTGAACCAGTTAAAGATAAGATTCGTCATTTTGAAAGAGAAATGTCTTTAAGAGTAATTGACCGTGCATGGGTAGATCATATTGATACAATGAGTAAATTACGTGATGGTATTGGCTTAAGAAGCTATGCGCAAGATAATCCATTACAAGCATATGTTACAGAAGGATATCAATTATTTGAAAATATGATGCAATCTATTGCTCAAGGTATTGTGACTTATTGTATGAATTTAAAAGTTGTACAAGAAAATAACACTGAAAAAGCATAAAGAGGTTTGTTATGGAATTATATGATATGAAACAAAGCATTCTAAAGAGCCAAGCTAAATTGGAGCAGCTTGGCGAATCTCTTTGACTTTACTAGTAAACAAGCAATTATTGATAAAAACGAAGAGTTAATGAATGGCGAAAACTTTTGGAATGACCAAAAGAAAGCACAAAACATTATTCGTGAAACAAACAATTTAAAATCTCTATTAGAGAATCATAAAAAGTTAACAACAGCATTTGCCGAATTAGACGCAAGTGTAGAAGAATTAAAAGAAAGTTTTGATGATGACTTAAAAGAACTTGTTGATGAAGAATACAAATCAACAATGAAATCTTTTGAAGAATATGAGATACAAGTTTTATTAAGTGGTCAATATGATGATCACAATTGTATTTTAGAAATTCATCCAGGTGCTGGTGGAACAGAGGCAATGGATTGGGCTCAAATGCTTTATCGTATGTATTGCCGCTATGGTGAAAGAAAAGGTTATAAGATAACTGTATTAGACTATCTAGAAGGTGAAGAAGCCGGAATTAAGTCTGTTTCTGTATTACTAGAAGGACCAATGGCTTATGGTTATCTAAAAGCTGAAAATGGTGTACATCGTCTTGTGCGTATTTCTCCTTTTGATTCAAATGCGAGAAGACATACATCATTTGCGTCTGTTGAAGTTATCCCAGAATTTGAAGATGACATGGACATTGAAATCGATGAAAAAGATTTGGATGTAATCACAATGCGCGCAAGTGGTGCTGGTGGACAACATATTAATAAGACTGATAGTGCTGTAAGAATGACGCATATTCCTACCGGTATTGTTGTGTCTTGTCAAACAGAACGTTCACAGATTCAAAACCGTGAAAGATGTTTGAATATGTTAAAGTCTAAGCTCTTACAAAAGAAGATTGAAGAAAATGCTAAGAAGATGGCAGATATAAAAGGTGAACAAAAAGCAATTGAATGGGGTTCACAAATACGTTCATATGTTTTTTGCCCATATACTATGGTAAAGGACTTAAGAACAGGATACGAAGTAGGTAATATTCAAGCTGTTATGGATGGTGATCTAGATGGTTTCATCTATAGCTATTTGCGTTCACAAATAGAATAGATAGTTATGGCAAAAGAAATAAGATATGAACTGAATATAAATGATTATAGTTTTTGTAATCAAGGTGAAGTTTATGAAGTATTAAAAAATATACTTCATTTATCGGAACATGAAATATCACAATGTAAATTCGATGGAGAAATACTAGTGAATGGTGACAAAGTACACGTGAATTCACATATGAAAGTATCGGATATTTTAATTGTGCGTTTTCCTGAAGACGAAGTGCATGAAGTGGTAGATACAGATGAAGAACCTGATATTCTTTATGAAACAGATGACTTTGTTGCAGTAAATAAACCTAGTGGTACACCAACTCATGCTAGCCATAATCATTTAAATGATTCGACAGGGACAATCTTAATTTCTCACTACCAAAAACAAGGTATTCCTTTTACAGCTAGATCGATTGGTAGATTAGATAATGAAGTAAGTGGTGTAGTGTTATTTGCAAAAAATCAACCTGCTGCTTCTAGACTAAATGCTGAAAGAAAAAACTTACAACTTCGTAAGATTTATATTGCTTATGCTGAAGGAATATTTGAAGAAAAAGATGGAACGATTTCTTTGCCTTTAAGTAAAGCTGAAGAAGGTAAGGAAAGAGTTGTTGATCAAGAACATGGTCAAAAAGCAATTACACGTTATCAAGTAATGGAAGAAAGAGAAATAGATGGTTTCTCTTTTAGTATTGTTGCAGTAACAATCATTACAGGACGTACACATCAAATTAGAGCACATTTTAAGGCAATTGGTCATCCACTACTTGGTGATACTTTATATGGTGGTAATACAAATTATATTGACCGTGTTGCTTTACATGCGGCTAAGATGGAATTTATTTCTCCTTTTACTGAAGAACAGATGAAGATATCTGCTCCTTTAGCAGATGATATGAAGCATCTAGTGAAAATTAGTTCAGTATATGAACAAAAACTAGAAACAGATGAAAAAACAAAAGAGCTAACAGAAGAAATCATTCAACCAATTCAAGAAGAAGTTCGAGTTCAAAAGAAAAAAGAGATTCCTGAAGAAGAATTAGCTGTTGTTTTAAAAGAAGAAAAGAAATCGCATAAAGTATTGATTGTTCTTTTGGTACTCATTCTGTTAGGGCTAATTGGATTTGGGGTTTATTATTTTGTGACAAACTACTATAAACCAATGTTAATCGATGAAACAGAAGTTACAGAAACAAGGACTGATGAAGAATTATATGATTCATTAGTGATGGCATTTAATGAGATAGATACAGTAAATTTAAATGCTGAATTTGATCCAATGTCATTTGTAGAATCATATGAAGGTGAAATAAGTATACTTCATACATTAGATACTTCTAAATTAGGTGCACAACATATTGTTTATAAGTTATCCATTAAAAATCAGAATGATAAAGAAATTACTAGAATTTATGTAAAAGAAATAACGGTAAAAGGTAGTGAAATAGGTGCTATTTTTGAAGCAACAAGTGTCACAATCAAAGCTAGTACTGAATTTGATCCTAAAGCAAATATCAAAGGTATATATGATTCTAATGGTATTGAACTTACTTATAGTGATGAATTAGTTGAAGGAACATACATTATTGAAAGTGATGTAGATAACCAAAAAGAAGGCACTTATACAGTAACAATCAAGATGATGGATGAAAGTGGAGCTACTTCTAAAGCAAGTTATGAAGTGATTGTAAAAGGTACTATTGGTACAAATGAACCTGTTATCTGGATTCGTAAAGATGAAATTACAATCACTAAAGGAACAACATATGATGTCATCAATAATGTTATTTCTGTTTCTGATTCAAAAGGAAATGCATTAGCTTATGCTAAGACAGAACAAAAAGGTAGTTATACCATTACTACAGATTTTAATAATCAAGTAGTTGGTACTTATACGGCAAAATTAGTTGCGACAGATAGCGAAGGAAATAAAGGCTATGATGATTGGAAAATTGTTGTAAAAGAACCTACGGCAACTCCTGCTGCATCAACTTCAACTGACATTACCGCACCTAAAATCTGGATTTATAAAGACGAAATTACATTAAGAATGGGAACAACCTATGATGTAGCTAGCAATGTTATGTCTGTAACAGATGATGTGGATGGTAAGCTTCCATATAGTGCTACAGAAGCTAATGGTACATATACAATTGTGACAAACTTCAACATTCAAACTCCTGGAACTTATGACGTGCAATTAATTGCTATAGATAATGCTGGTAATAAAGCGACAGATGAATGGAAAATTACAGTTTTAGAAAATGGCAGCTCTGATGGAGTTGGACCATATATTTTAATTCGTTATGACAATATTACGGTAAAAACAGGAGCGAGCATTAATTTAAGAAGTAATGTTATTTCAGTAACAGACGCAATAGATGGAACGATTCCTTATGCAGATAGTGAACAATTAGGTAAATATACAATTGTTTCTGACTTAAATATCAATGAGCCTGGCATTTACAATGTGCAACTTATAGCATTAGATAAAGAAGGAAATCGTACAACAGATGAGTGGACAATTACAGTTGAATCTAAACCGGATTCAGATACTACGCCACCTCAAATCTGGATTTATCAAGATTACTTTACGGTTACAGTAGGAGCAAACTACAACCTCTTTAAAAATATTATGTCGGTAACAGACGATGTGGATGGAGCGTTACCTTGGAGTGATCATGAAGCAAATGGAACATATACAATTGTCTCTGACTTTGATATCAATACAGTTGGTGAGTATTATGTTCAATTAATTGCGATAGATAGTTCAGGAAATCGTTCGACAGATGATTGGGTTGTTAATGTTATCGCTCCTTCTGGTGAGGATAAAGGTGATGGTAGTAGCAATTCTGATCAAATTTATAACTATTTAACAGGAAGCGTTGGCTTAAATAGGGCGGCTGCTATTGGTATTATGGCAAATATTAAGAGAGAATCTTCATATAATCCAGATAACTATAATGGTTCAGGTAATTATGGCTTATGCCAATGGGGTGGTACGCGTTATAGAAGACTTATGGAATTCTGTAATAACAATGGTTTAGATTATCGTACAGTTAGTGGACAAGTACGTTTCATTGAATATGAATTAAATAACTATTATCAAAGTGTATTATCACAACTACAATCTGTAGAAGATAGTAAAGATGGTGCATATAGTGCAGGCTATATCTTTGCGGAACAATATGAAGGTGCAGGCCCAGGTTATCCTGAACAAGCAGGAGAAAGTGCTAAGAGCATGTATTAGATATGATTCAAGATGATTTGTTTGCTTTAAAAGATGACAAGTATCAAATATTTCAAAGTGCACTTATTCCAACAATTTCAAAAGATACTGTAATAGGGGTAAGAACACCTATACTTAGAAGTTATGCTAAAAAAATGAGTGTTAAAGAAAAAGAAGAATTTCTTTGTGCTTTGCCTCATAAATATTATGAAGAAAATATATTACACGCAATTTGTGTTTCTGAACTTACAGATTACAATATTTTCTTAGAAGAAATCACGAAGTTTCTACCATATATTGATAATTGGGCAGTATGTGACATCATTAAACCTAAAAGCATCAAAAATAATAAAAAAGACTTTGTTCGACAAATAAAAAAATGGATAAAGTCAAAAGAAGTATATACCATTCGTTTTGGTGTAGATATGTTAATGACATATTATTTGGATGATGATTATCGAAAGGCATATTTAGTATATCCATTAAATATTAAAGAAGATGATTATTATGTCAAAATGGTGATTGCTTGGTTTTATGCAACAGCTCTTGCTAAAAAGTGGGATGACACAATTACGATTCTAGAAGAAAAGAAATTATCAAAATGGATACACAACAAAACGATACAAAAAGCGATGGAAAGCTATCGTATAACTTCTAAACAAAAAGAGTATTTAAAATCATTGCGGATAAAGTAAAAAGGGCGTAAGCCCTTTTCCTTATCCTAACATCATTGAATCTGTTACGACACCACCAGCTGTATCAAACTTTTCTAATAGGTCAGATACTTCTAGTTTCTTTTTTTCTTCTCCACTAACATCGTAGATGATTTTTCCATCACACATCATGATTAAGCGGGTACCATACTTTAAGGCATCTCTCATATTGTGCGTTACCATGAATGTAGTTAGATTATTTTCTTTTACTAGTATATCCGTTAGCGTTAATACTTTAGAAGCAGTTTTAGGATCTAGTGCTGCTGTGTGTTCATCTAGTAATAATAATCTAGGTTTTTGCATTGTGGCCATAAGCAATGTTAATGCTTGTCTTTGACCACCTGATAATAAACCAACTTTACTTGTTAAACGGTCTTCAAGGCCTAGATTTAATTCTTTTAGTAGTACTTTGTATTCTTCACGTTCTTGATCAGTAATACCAACTTTTAAAGTTCTTTTTTGACCTCTTCTTTTTGCTAGAGCCATATTTTCTTCGATTTGCATCGTTGCAGCAGTACCAGTCATTGGATCTTGGAACACTCTACCAATATATTTCGCTCTTTTATAGTCAGGTAGTTTTGTAAGGTCATGATCATCAATGAATATTTTTCCACTATCAATATTCCAAATACCAGCAATCGCATTAAGTAGTGTAGATTTACCAGCACCATTAGAACCAATGACAGTAACAAATTCACCATCATTTAATGTTAATGAAACACCATTTAATGCATGTTTTTCATTGACTGTACCTTGATTGAATGTTTTATATATATTCTCAACTTTTAACATTTTATTTACCACCTTTACTATATTTGCTTTTCCAATAAGGAATTGCTAAGAAGATTGCGACTACAATAGATGTTAATAGTTTAAGATCATCTGTAGATAAACCTAGTTTTAATACAAATTGAATTACCGCATAGTAGATAATTGCACCAATGACACATGCTAGTAATTTAAGACCAAAGTTTTTAAATATTTTAGAAAAAATAACTTCGCCAATGATTACAGCAGCTAAACCAATAACGATAGAACCTCTACCCATATTGATATCAGAGAATCCTTGATATTGAGATAATAAAGCACCAGATAAAGCAACTAGACTATTGGATATGATTAAGCCAATAACTTTATTCTTATCCGTATTAATTCCTTGAGCACGAGCCATACTAACATTTGCGCCAGTAGCACGGATAGAAGAACCAAGTTCTGTACCAAAGAACCAATATAAGATAGCAATCGTTAAAATAACAAATATTGTGATGACAAATATTGGGTTTCTTAGAGATAGTTCACGTACATATCTTGATGAAACAAGTAAGTTGTATTTATCAACACTAATAGGTAGGTTTGATTTAGAAAAACTACTTGTATTAAAACCCATAATATGAAGATTGATGGAATATAAAGCAAGTTGTGTTAAGATACCAGCTAAAATGGCAGGTATACCAAATTTAGTGATAAATAAACCTGTTACAAGTCCCGCTAAAGCACCAGCGATAATGGCACATAAGAGAGCTAGCCACATTGGAGCTCCACAAATTAGTAAAATTACACAAGTTGCTCCACCAGTACAAAGTGAACCATCTACTGTTAAGTCAGCAACATCTAATATTTTAAAAGTGACATAGACACCAATTGCCATGATACCCCAAATTAATCCTTGAGATACAGCACTTGGTAGTGAATTGAGTAAGCCTGTTAAAAAAGTCATATATTCTCCTTAAAAATAAGAGAGCCAGGATAACCTAACTCTCTTTTTGTGATTAACCTTCGATTTCTACATAATCACTTGGAATTTCGATACCAAGTTGTTCAGCATTTGTTTTGTTATATTTCTTAGTAAATGTTGGAGCAAATTCTACATCCATAGTAGAAATATCAGCACCATTTAATAAAATATCAGCAGCCATTTCACCAGTTTTATAACCAATGTCATAGTAAGAAATCGTTAATGTAGCAACACCACAACCTGAACAAATACCTTCTTCACCAGCAAATACAGGAACATTAGCAGGAATAACGACATTCGCAATAGCTTCAGTATTTGCAGCAGCTGTATTGTCAGTTGGAATATAGATAACATCAACACCATCGTTTACTGCACTTTCAGTGACAGAAGTAACATCATTAGAATCATTGAATGTATATTTCTTTGTTGTAATACCAGCTTCATTTAATACTTCAGCAACTTTATCTGCTTGATATTCAGAGTTAGCTTCAGCTGAGCAATATAATAAGCCAACGCTCTTTGCGTCTGGGAATAATTCTGTAATCATTTTAGCTTGTTCATCTAGTGGAGCTAAATCACTTGTACCAGATACGTTGCTAGGAATTTCACCACCTAATACAACATCATAAACAGTAATAGATGTTCCTAAAACAGGAATAGTACTTGTAGCAGCACTAGCAGCTTGTAAAGCAGCTGTAGCGTTAGCCATAATTAAGTCAACTCCATCAGCGACAAAGCCGCCAACAATTGTTGCACAGTTTGCGGATTCACCACTTGCGTTTTGAACATCAACATTTGTAATGCCATTTTCTTTTAAAGCATCTACAAATCCCTCAGTAGCTAAGTCTAGAGCAGGATGTTGTAAAAGTTGTACAACACCAATCTTGAAATCTTTCGTTTCACTTGCAGCGCTTGATGTAGCGGTTTCAGTATCACTACTTTCTGTTGAGCCACAAGCAACTAATGAAAGCATACATGTAGCAGTCAATAATTTTGTAAGTAATTTTTTCATTGTTAATTTTCCCCCTTTAACAATTGTATATAGAATATTATCTATTTTACTTTAATATTCTAAAAGCATGTGGAAAGCATGTCAATTGAAATGGGACAATTTACATTGATATGAAAAAATTTACATAATATAATTTATGGTATAAGAATAAGGAGAACAAAATGTTAAATTATACGCATGATATTCCAACAAAAATTCACTTTGGTAAAGGCTCTATTAGCTATCTAGCAGAATCTTTAGAACCATTTGGTAAAAATGTTTTATTAGCTTATGGTGGAGGCTCAATAAAAAAGATTGGATTATATGATGAAGTAATGAAAATCTTAAATGATAAGGGATTTTGTGTTACTGAATGTAGTGGCATTGAACCAAATCCTCGTATTGAATCTGTAGAAAAAGGTGTAAAGCTATGCAAGGAGAATCATATTGATGTAGTTCTTGCAGTAGGTGGAGGAAGTACAATCGATTGTGCAAAAGCAATTTGTACTGGTGTTTTTTATGAAGGTGATTTATGGGATATGGTTAAAATCCATGATGATACTAGACCTGCATTACCTTTAGTTGACATTTTGACATTAAGTGCAACAGGATCAGAATATGATGGAGGTGGCGTTATTTCTAATTTGAAGACGAAAGAGAAACTAGGAAATAATTTTACTTATCCATCCGTATCTATATGTGATCCTACATATACTTTCTCAGTATCTAAGTATCAAACAGCAGCAGGTTCAGCTGACATTATGTCTCATATATTTGAAGGTTATTTTTCTAGAACAATGGATAGCGATTTAGCTGATGGTATAGCAGAAACAATTCTTAAGTCTGTTATGAAAAATCTACCAATTGCTTTAAATGAACCAACTTGTTATGAAGCACGTGCAAACTTAATGGCTGATTCTAGTATTGCGTGTTCTGGTATTCCTGAATATGGTAAAGCATCTACTGGTTGGCCATGTCATGCAATGGAACATGAATTAAGTGCTTTCTATGATATTACGCATGGTGTGGGACTAGCGATTTTAACACCTAGATGGATGAGATACATTTTAAAGAAAGATCCAACAACACTAGTTCGTTTCACTAAATTTGCTAAGAATGTTATGGGATTAGATGGTGATGATGAAGAAACTCTAGCACAAGAAGCAATCAATAAATTAGAACAATTCTTTAAAGATTGTGGTATTCCAATGACATTAACAGAATTAAATATCGATTCTACTCATTTTGAAGAGATGGCAAAACATGCAAATAGAAATAATCGTTTGCTTAACGCCTATGTTCCACTAACAGAAGATGATGTAGTCGCAATTTATCAAGATTGCTTGTAAGTTATGTTTGTGGATATAACATTGCTAATTACACCAAAAATGATTAAGGATGCCGAAGGAAATGAAAAGAAAGCTTTAGTTGGACATCTTGGGACTCATTTTGATGTGATGAATAAAGAATTTCCATTAGAATATATAAAACGTAAAGCAATTGTATTTGATGTAAGTTCTGTTAAAGATAGAAATATTGAAAAAAGTGATGTTGATCTTTCAAAAATTGAAAAAGATATGTTTGTTGCTTTTTATACTGGTTTTATCGAAGAACATGAATATGGAAGTAAAATATACTTTAAAGAACATCCTGAACTATCTATATCGTTGATTGAAGAGTTACTAAAGAAAGAAATATCTATTATTGGTGTTGATTGTGCTGGGGTTCGAAGAGGAAAAGAACATACACCAACAGATCAATATTGTGCAGATCATAATGTATTTGTCGTTGAGAATTTGTGCAATTTAAAATCTTTAGTGAATATATCTAAAGAGTTGTATATTTATACATTTCCAATGAATTACATGAATATGTCTGGCTTGCCAAGTAGAGTGGTTGCTGAATATTGAATATTGCCTCAGGAAACTGAGGTTTTATTAGTTCTTTTAACGGCAACAAAAACTTACGTGAACTTTATAAAATTACATAAATTTTGCCGATAAAAGAAATGTTAAGTATAATGTATGTATTTAGGAGAAAGCAGATATGCAATATCTTTCAGTAACGGAAACAGCGGAAAAATGGAATATTTCAGAACGGAGTGTTAGAAATTATTGCGCAAATAATAGAATTGATGGTGCAGTGCTATCACACAAAACATGGCGTATTCCAGAAAATGCTCAAAAACCTGAAAGACTAAACAAGAAAATTAACAGAGAAAATGATTTGTTGCTTGCTTTACAAGAAGAAAAGAAAAACAAATACTCTGGTGGTATTTACCAAAAGACCCAAATCGAATTAACATATAATTCTAACCACATTGAAGGTAGTCGTTTAACACATGATCAAACACGATTTATTTTTGAAACCAATACGATTGGACTAGAAAATGAAGTGATTAATATTGATGATTTGCTGGAAACAATTAATCATTTTCAATGCGTTGATATGATTATTGACCATGCAAAAGTTAAATTAAGTGAAAATTATATTAAACGATTACACTATCTACTGAAAAAAGATACGAGTGATTCTAGAAAGGATTGGTTTAATATTGGGGATTATAAAAAATTACCCAATGAAGTTGGAAGTATAGTAACAACAAGTCCAGAAGATGTTTCTAATAAAGTAAAAGAGTTACTTGATGAATATCATTCAATAAAAGATAAAACGTTAGAAAATATAATTGATTTTCATGTTCGATTTGAACGAATTCATCCCTTTCAAGATGGGAATGGTCGAGTAGGAAGATTAATTATGTTCAAAGAATGTCTTAAATACGATATTGTTCCATTTATTATTAGTGATGAATTAAAATTATATTATTATCGTGGAATAAAGGAATGGGATAACCAAAAAGGATATTTATTAGATACGTGTTTTGTAGCACAAGATCAATTTAAAGAATATTTAGACTATTTTAGAATTAAATATTAAGGGAATATGAACTTGAAGGAAAAGAATTACTTCAAGTTTTCTTTTTGTTAGTAGTATTGGTATTTTCAAAAACATTTTGTGCTAAGATATCAATAGTTAGATATAACTAACCAAGGAGAAAGGGAAATGTTGAAAGTATTAATAATCATCAGTCTGTGTCTATTATTTTGGTTGCTTTGTTTTCTAAATACGGGCAATGATCAAAAAAATATACTTGGATTTAGAACTTATCCAAAAGAAGTTCAAGAGTTAGTGAGAAAAAATCCTGTATTAGGAAAATCTGTTCCATTAGAAATAAATCTAATTAAAGTATTTTTCGGTAATTACATAGTATTTGTAATCATCTTTTTGGTTGTAGGAATATTATTAAAATATACTGTTCATTTCAATGGATTTAGAGATACTTTTATTTACTTTCTAATTATGGGT
>CAVCUC010000044.1:0-18680 GCA_963605225.1 bacterium | reverse complement strand
ATTAAATGAAAGAAGACTTGTATTGTCTCCTCAACAAGCGGACTTAGAACAAGGTTATAGAGAAGTAGATGAGGATGAAACAAAAGAAAGAGTTGTAAAACCAGCTATTGTTAAAAAGAAAAAGAAAAATGTTTTCTTAAAAGTATTAGTCGCTGTTCTTATTGCATTAGGAGCAATAGGTGGAGGATATGCGGTCATTCAAAGTGGTATATTTGATGCGAAAAAAGATATTTCTGTTGTGCCTGATTTATTAGGAAAGTCTATTACAGAAGCGAAAGATTTATGTTCGGAAGTAAATTTAGTATTAGATACAAGTAATGTAACTTATACACTTACGGATACTACTTCTAAGGGACAAATCATTGAAAGTAGTCCTGCTGCTGGAGAAGAAATCGAAAAAGGTAGTAAAGTCACTGTAGTTGTTTCTAGTGGCATTGCAGAAGTAGCAGATGACTATGTGGGTTGGAATATTACTGATGCTACACAAGATATATCGAGTAAGAAAAACAGTAATGGTATTGAAAAATACAAGAATACAAAAGTAACTACAGTAGAAGAATATTCTGAAACAGCAAAAGCAGGTGAAGTGATTCGTCAAGAATTACTAGAAGCAGGAACACGTTTTAATCCTGATAATACAACAGAGATTCGTTTAGTTTATGCAAGTTATCCAACAATTGTTATTCCAGGAAATTTAGAAGGAATGACAATTGAAGAAGCAGAACAAGTATTACAGGAACTAGGGGCAAATGTACTAGCAAGTAATTTAGATACTTCTAGTTTATCGGAAACAGAGATTGCAAATCTTCAAACAGGTGTTGTCATTAAAACAGAACCAGAACTTGGTAGTGAATATACACAACGTGAAGATAATTATGTTATTTTGTATTATTATTAATTAGAAAATATGAGAGCGAAAATATTAAGCATTGTATCAAAACAATATAAGATTCTTTTAGAAGATCATACGATTCAACAAGCGATTGTTATGGGGAAGATTCGTTTACAAACGACACCGTCTACTGGAGATGAGGTTGAAGTTAGTATCCGTGATGGGGTATATACGATTGAAAAAATCTTACCAAGAAAAAATCATTTGATTAGACCGAGTGTATCCAATGTTGATCAAGCTTTGATTGTGATGAGTATGAAAGATCCAGATTTTTCTTCTACTTTAATTGATCGTTTATCCTTTTTGATTATGCATGCTGGTATTGAACCAGTATTAATTGTCACAAAGATTGATAAAGGAATTCCTGAAGATTTTCAAAAACAAATTGATGAATACCGTAACGGTCAAATGAAAGTCATTTGTACGGAAAAAGGGAAAATTAACGAAGAATTAAAAACATTATTAAACGGAAAGATATCTGTATTAACTGGTCAATCTGGAGCAGGTAAATCTTCTTTATTAAATACGCTAGATCCTACATTTCATTTAGCTACACAAGAAATCTCAAAAGCTTTAGGAAGAGGAAAACATACAACTAGACATAATGAGTTACATGAAGTGGCAGGAGGTTTAGTATGTGATACACCTGGCTTTAGTGCATTAGATTTTAGTCATATTGAAGCTAGTGAACTTGCAAGTTGTGTACCCGACTTTAAACCATATTTAACCGGTTGTAAATTTAATGATTGTGTACATCAAAATGAACCGGGATGTGTCATTAAAAAATGTGTTGAAGAAGGTAAAATCCCACAAAGAAGATATGATCATTACTTAGAAGTATTACAAATGATACAAGAAAGGAAACAGAAATATTTATGATTATTTCACCATCAGTTTTATCATTAGATTATAGTCATTTTAATGATCAAGTTAACGAATTGAATGATTCAGATGCGAAGTGGATTCATTTCGATGTAATGGATGGTCATTTTGTACCAAATCTTACATTTGGCCCGGATATTTTAAAAGCGTTTTGCAAAGTTAGTTCTCTATACAAAGATGTTCATTTAATGGTTACTGATCCTGTCTTTTTTAGTGATGTATTTATTAAAGCTGGGGCAGACCATATTACATTTCATTATGAAGCGATTAAACATGACGAAATTATTGCTTTAGCTCGTCACATCCATGAACAAGGCAAAACAGTAGGTATTTCCATTAAACCTACTACTCCAGTAGAAGTATTAAAACCATATCTTCATGAGTTTGATTTATTTTTAATCATGTCTGTTGAACCAGGATTTGGTGGACAAAAGTTTATGGAAGCTTCATTAGACAAAATTTCTTCATTAAGAAAAATGTTAAAAGAAGAACATATTGATGCACATATCGAAGTCGATGGCGGTATCAATGAAGAAACAGGAAAACTAGTAAAAGAAGCAGGAGCAGATGTACTAGTTGCGGGTAGCTATATATTTAAAAATGATATTCGAAAAGCGGTGAAGTCACTTGAATAATACTTGTATTATTGCTTTAAAACTAACAAATAAAATTGAATTTAATCCTAATGTTGATTATATAGGCGTAGATAAAGGTGCTTTAACTTTAGCGAAACAAAAGATAGAAATGACTCAAGCAATAGGTGACTTTGATTCTGTTGAGCATGAGGATATTGCAGAAATTAGAAAGTATGCAAAAAATATCGAAATCCTTAATCCAATAAAGGATGATAGTGATAGTGAACATGCTATAAAAAAAGCAATAGAATTAGGCTATGAAGAAATTGTGGTTTATGGTGGGTTAGGTGGTAGATTGGATCATGAAATCGTGAATATACGACTATGTGAAGCTTATCCAAATCGGATTACTTTTGTGGATGACTATAATAAACTAACAGCGTTAAGTGTTGGTGAATACAATTTTTACAAACAATATCAATATATTTCTGTATTTTCTTGTGGAAAGAGTGTTATTTCATGGGAGAATACTAAATATTTATTGGATCATAAAACATTAGAAACAAGTGATTTATTAGGTTTATCAAACGAGATAGAGAAAAATCCAGCAAAGCTTATAGTACATGAAGGTAAAGTGTTAGTGATTGAATCAAACGATAAAAAAAGATTTCCAAACTAGGAAATCTTTTTTAATAGACTTATGCGGCTTTAGCAGCTTTTACTTTAGATCCACCCTTAAGTGTTTTTAAAGCACGAGCGGAAATACGAACTGTTGTTGGTTTTCCATCAACAATCATATGAACTTTCTGTAAGTTAACATTCCATTTACGACGAGTAGCACGTAATGAATGGCTGCGGTTGTTACCGGATAAAGCTTTTTTACCAGAAATGGCACAAACTCTAGACATGACCAAAACCTCCTTAACTCAATAATTTGCTTTATAAGGTTACCATGGTTCGCAAAGATTTGCAAATAAAATTTGATAACTTTCTTCAAAAGTGTACAGATATTTTACTTGACACAGTTTATAGCGTTACTGAACTAGAGAAATTGTTTTGTTTATTGACCACTTGTTTCTGTCTTAGCTACTAGTATTTCTTCGAATTGTTCGATTGCTAAATGGATACCACCTACAATTGTTATTTGCAAAAATCGTAAATTCTCACTTTATGTAAAAACTTTGTATAAAAAAATTGTTTTTATTTTAGTTCGTAAAAACATTGTGATAAAATCAATATATCTAGGAAGGAGTTTTTTATCGTGGACAATAAACAAATTTATGCGGCGGTAGAAGTTTCAGATCATGAAGTGCGCATGGTCGTTGGTGAATTCTTTAGTCCTCGTTTAAATATTTTAAAAGTAGAGATGATTCCTTGTGGGGGTCTTTCATATAATACAATGAATAGTGCAGATGATATTACTTCTGCAATTGAAACAGCTTGTAAACAAACTGAGCAAATGCTTGGTGCAAAAGTAGAAAAAGTAATTTTATCTATTCCTTCATATCAAATGCAAAAAAAATCTGTTCGTGTAACAGTTCCTGTAAAAGGGTATGATGCTGTAGTAACAGTTCAAGATATTCGAAATGCAATGAAACTTGCAGAACAACAAGTTTCTATTGGAAAAGAACTTGCTTTAGTACAAACAGTATGCGTGAAATATACGATTGATGGCATTGCTTCTAGAAGAATTCCAATTGGAGAAAGAGCAAAAGAATTAGTTGTTGATATTGACTTACTTTGTGCTGATCGACAACTAGCTTATTCCTTAGTAGGATGTGTAGAAAAAGCAGGTTTACAAGTAATGGATATTTATCTAGATACTTATGCAGCAGCAAAAGAAGCAGCTCTTTTTGAACAATCTGTTGATCGTAATGTCATCTTATTAAAGATGGAAAGAGAAGCAACAACAATTGCTCGTTTTGCTAAAGGTAAACTCATGGAAACAACCATTTTACCGTTAGGTGTTGGTAGTATTGCAAGTCGAGTTGTTGATCAATATGGTTTAAAACGTGAGGAAGCGTGTGAACTTATTAAATATAGTGCAAGATTGAATGAAAAGGTGTTCTCTTCTAATCCTGTATATATATGGTCTGAAAACGGAAACGCTAAGAAAATAACGGAAGCAGAGTTATGTAAATGCATTGCTCCAATGGTCAATAAATGGCTAGCAAATATGCAAAAAATTCTAGGCGGCATCTTGCAAGCTGGACCTTCAACTGTTATCATTACAGGAGAGGGTGGCGAAATGCAAGGCTTAAACGAGCTTTTACAATCCTCTTTAAATGTTGAGGTAAGGAATTATATTCCAGAAACGCTTGGCGCTAGAAATGCAGGAATGACTGCATGTTTAGGTTTATTTTATGCTTATAAAGACAAATTACCGATTACAGGTTATACCGATAATAGTCTAGATATGGATGCTTTTATTCGCTCTGTATCATATCGTGAAAGAAAACCTAATAGTGAAGACACACTAACTGGGAAACTAAAAGGTATGTTTTCAAATAATGTAAAGAAATAGTAATTTGTGATAAGTAGTAGAGGATAAGGTAATGGCAGATTTAACATACAATCAAGTAGCAAAAATTAAAGTATTCGGTATTGGAGGAGCAGGTAGCAATGCAGTAAACCGAATGGTATCTGAAGGGGTTCAAGGTGTTGAATTCTATGTAGCAAATACAGACCTTCAAGCATTAGACGTTTCTCCTGTAGCTAATAAAATTAAATTAGGTAAAGATGGCTTAGGAGCAGGTGGTAATCCAGACAATGGACGTAAAGCTGCTGTAGAAAGCGAAGCTGATATTCGTAGTGCAATTGAAGGAGCAGACATGGTGTTCCTTACAGCTGGTTTAGGTGGTGGTACTGGTACAGGTGCATCTCCTTTATTTGCTAAGATTGCAAAAGAACTTGGTTGTTTAACAGTAGGTATCGTTACTAAACCATTCAGTTTTGAAGGTAGAAAACGTTTAGTACAAGCTGAACAAGGACTAGAACAATTAAAAGAATATGTAGATAGCTTAATTATTGTATCTAACAATAAAGTACTAGAAATTATTGGTCATATTCCATTTGAAGATGCATTCAAAGAAGCAGATAACATCTTACGTCAAGGTGTACAAACAATTACTGACTTAATTGCTGTACCAGCAATGATTAACCTAGACTTTGCGGATATTAAGAGCGTTATGGAAGGTCAAGGTAGTGCATTAATCGGTATTGGTATGGCATCTGGTGAAAACAAAGCAAAAGATGCTGCTACTAAAGCTATTCAATCACCATTACTTGAAGCTCAAATTACTGGTGCTAAGAGTGCTATCGTTAACGTTACTGGTGGTGCTAGCATGTCAGCATATGATGCACAAGAAGCTGTTGAACTAATTCGTTCTGCTGCTGGTAATGATATCGATATTATCTTCGGTGTTGCTATCAACGATAAGATTGGTGAATCTATTATTGTTACTGTAATTGCTACAGGATTTGATTTACCTAAAGCAACATTAATTGAAACAGATGGACCTGCTGCATTTAAGAGCCCATTACCTGGAAATAATGTTCAGGATAGTCAAGATGATGACGAATTCGGATTTGGATCTATTTCTTCTGTTGAAGATGAAGAAGATTCTGGTATTCCAAATTTCTTCAATCGTAAATAATATTAGCTGCCTGAGGGCAGCTTTTTTTGTTAGGAGGACTTTATGTATAAGTTTGTAAAAAATAATCATTTATTTCCTAGTTATATTTTAGAATATCGTAAAAATAGACATTTTTATGATGTATTTGAAGACGATAAGAAAATCGCTTCCTTTTATATTACAGTAAATGAACATGATGGTGATTTTGAGGTATTAAGCACTGATTATGATAATTTGTATGATCTACTTAATCGTATGTATCAATTTATCATTAATCGTTATCGTTTTGAAAAGATAATCTATAAAGGAAACAAAAAGGATGTTCGTAAAGTTCTATCTCAATTAGCATTTTATCCTAAAGGAAAAATACTTCAAAGAATAACAGATCCTTATCGCTTACTTTGCAAAAAGAATACTTTTAATGAAGAAGGTTTAATCATTAAACAAGATAATACAGATGTGATTCCTTTTGGATTATTTAATTCTAAAGATAAAGGATGTGGTTGGATTGCAGCATATAATTTCTTGCAGATTAATGGATTTAATCCAGAAATCTATGATGTGACTTCTAGCTTGAGTAAGGATGATTTATTCTTTTCTGCATTAGGGGAATCTGTTTTCAATTTATATGCATATCTTAAGAAGAAATTAGATGTGAAATTCGCATCTCTTCCTGAAAAATTGTTAGTTAAAAAAATGAACAGTAGCACTGAAGGGATTTTATTGTATTACCACAAGAGAGGGGCACATTTTACGATGTATCGTAAAGTGAATGATACAGAATTTGAGTTTATTAATGCAGTATATGGGAAGAAGATTGTATTAAGTGCCGAAGAGTTTATGAAGAAATATACGATTATGCACTTTGCTACAATCATTTACCGTTAAATGAATTTACGCTGAATTTTCACATATTCAATTTTATTTTTTTAGCCATAGATGTTATAATGCGCAAGTATGATGAAAAAAGTGAACAAATTAATACTAGCCTTTTTGGCAATGATACTAGTTTTTTTACCTACTACAAATGATATTTATGCAATGGATCTAGACGAAGTTGCTTTTGATGGTTTATATCATGTAGTAGATTTTGCTAGTGGTGAAGAAATAGGTGCTTATGAAGGCTATTTATATGCCGACAGTATATTTCAAAATAACAAAGAGAATTATTTAAATTTAGGTGTTGTAAAAGATGGTATTGTATATGAATGCGAACATGCAGTTGTTTTATTTTTAGTGAATGATGCGTGTGATGTAAACATTAATTATACAAATGCTATTGATGGCGAAAGTGGTTATACCAATGGATGCTATGGTAAAGATGCTGCTTATATTAGTACGGAAAGTTCTGGCACGAAAGTAAAATTCATGCTATCAGGTGTTGAAGGATGGGTAGCTAAAGAAGATGTGGAAATCGTTCCTGTAGAAAATATATCTTCTTCATTAACTGCTTATACCGTAAAAGATGGTAATCTATATCATTTGATTAAGACACAAATGGATGATGATAACTATGCTAGTATGTTAAATCTAGGTAGTGCTCCAGAGTATTTATCAAGTGATGTAACATATTATAGTTATGATGGTCATTACTTCTATGAAGCTGGCAATATTAACGATATGTTAGATGATTATAGTAATGGAGTAAGAGAACAATCTGTTAACCCTAATAATCCTTATTATAACTACTATCAATTTGTATCTCATAGAACAATTAGTAATGCGACTGCTAGTGAAGTGGAAGATTATATTGAAAATACAATGGGCATCAAAGATTATATTGATGTATATAGTGATCGTGACTTGGATTCTAATGACGATACAATGACACGTTCTCAATTATATGAGTCAAGTGATGCATTCTGGATGTATCAATATACATATGGTGCAAATGCTTTGATGATGTTATCACTAAGTGCAAACGAAACATATTTTGGTCACAGCTCATTAAGCTTTACACGAAATAACTTATTTGGTCATGCAGCATATGATTCGGATGTAGAAGCAAATGCCTCACGTTATTTAAATGTAGTACATTCTATTTATTCTCATGCGAAATACTATATTTCAGGTAGTTATGCGAGTCCTTTAAAATCACAATTCCATGGAAGTTTCTTTGGAAATAAATCTAGTGGAATGAACGTATCTTATGCAAGTGATCCTTATTGGGGTGAAAAGGCTGCAGCATATTATCGTATGTTTGATGAAGCTTTGGGCTATAAAGATTTAAATAGTTATACATTAGGTATTAAAACTTCAGATCAATCCATTTATATTTATCAATATCCTGAAACTGAATCGAAAGTACTTTATGATAGTGGACAAAATCCGGATATGGCTTTTGTCATCCTTGGTTATATTAGTAATGAATATGGGGATTACTATAAAGTGCAAGCTGAAGCGACATTAAACGCTGATTCTGCTGTAGATTTATCTTATACATATGACTTTGAAAACAATATTGGATATATTAAAGCAGAAGATATCCAAGTCGTTATCGATAGTAATGATGGTGAAGAAAAAAGCTATGTTCATGTGACTTTTGATGCAGGAGAAGGTACTTTCCCTGGGGAAGAGTCAACGATTACTTATGCTATGCCAACAGGTACAGAAGCAAGTGCCGTAACACCTACAAAAGATCATGCAATATTTACAGGATGGGATGCTTCAACAAGTAGTGTAGAAGAAAATACAACGTTTACTGCTCAATATAAAGACGTAACTTCTATTGAAATGAAAGTAACACCTAAAACAGAATATGAAGTAAATGATCGTATTAATCTTGAAGGTGGTTTAATTACTGTGAATTACGCAGATGGAACATCAGAAGATGTGGATTTAAATACATCAATGGTATATGGCTTCAATTTTGACGCAGAAAGTAATCAAGAAGTCGTTGTAAGTTACGCAGGATGTGAAACATCTTATTCGATACATGTTAGTGAAGAGAAGGATGCTACTAGAACAGAAATAAAAGATTCTATTGTATCGGTTATTGAGCGTTATCAAGATACAGAAGAATTAACAGATTGGGATTTAAATTATTTACTAAGCTTAAAACAAAAGATAGATGCAAATGTTTTACCGTATTTAACACAAACACAGCTTCGTTCTTTTGATTCGATTATGCGTAAAGCAATTGGTGATTCTATTCGTTATGTTATTGAGAAAAATACTTATAACTTAGGAATCTCTGGATTAAGTGTATCAGTTCCTTTAGCTTCTAGTTTATCTAAACCAGAATTTATTGCGGATACATATCGTGTAAGGATTAAACAAAATATTTCTACTAAAGCTAGTGATGCGATGGAAGTTGTTGCGAATTTCTTAGGTTCTACTAAAAAAGATTCCTTTGTAATTAGTTTAAGAAAGAATTTCTCTAACTTTAGTTTGGATGGGCCAGTTTTATTCAGTATTAAGAAACCAGATGATGCAACAGATGCAGAAGTATATACAGTTCTTTATTACAATAGTGAGAATGGTGATGTAGAAAAGTGCTATACAAGACAAACATCTAATACAATCACTTTTATGGGTAGTAAAGATGGTGAGTATATGCTTGTGTCTAGAAATACATCAAATACTTATATTGGAGATGATCCTGTAGAATCTGTTACTTCTGAAACAAGTTCATATGACTTAGAAGCAGTATATGCAATGATTACTGTTTGTTTACTTGCGTTAATTGCTTTAGGTATTGTAATTCGTTATTTCCATCATAAAAAGAAGAATATTAGAGTTGCAAAACAAAGAATAGTGAAAAATGAAGAAAAAGCAAATGAACCTCTACCTCCAGTAGATGTAACACAAGCTTTAGAAATATTCGATACAGAAGTATTAGATCTTGATAAAGTAAGAGAACTTGATGAAGAACATCAAAGAAGAATCTCAAAGAAGAATCAATCATGATAAATACAATAGTTGATATAGAAAGTATAGAGTTTGAGGAAGAAGAAGTTTCTTCTTCCTTTCTAAATAGTATAGAAATGCGTGGTATAGCGATTCCTGTTCATGTAAATTGTATTGATAAAGATAAATATCAGTGCATAGATGGAAGAAAAAGACTTACTGCGTGCAAAAAATTAATGATTAAAGATGATAAGTTTAGAAGGATACCTGTGATGTTAATGAATGATTTTTCTAAAGCAGGATCTTCCTTTTGGGGTAATACACAAAATCATCATTAAAAGAGGGAAACATGGAAAGATTACAAAAAGTTATCGCTGCTTCTGGAGTTGCGTCTAGAAGAAAAGCAGAAGAAATGATCAAAAGTGGTAGAGTTAGTGTTAATGGACTAGTTGTAAAAGAACTAGGGGTAAAGGTATCTGGTAATGATGAAATTGCTGTAGATGGTAATGTTATTACTAAGGAAAATAAAGTCTATTATTTAATGAATAAACCAAAGCACACAATCTGTAGTACAAAAGATGAACATGACCGTGATACAGTATTAGATTATTTCAGTGATGTAAAAGAAAGAATATTCCCTGTAGGACGCTTAGACTACGATACAACAGGGGTGCTCATCTTAACAAATGATGGTGAAGTTGCAAATAAACTTATGCATCCAAAAAGTCATTTACCTAAAACATATGATGTTACGATCGATGGCTATATTAAACCTTATGAAATCAATCAATTAAAAAAAGGGGTAAAGTTAGAAGATGGAATGACATTACCTGCTGAAGTATATTTAATTACACAAAATGAAAAAAAGAATAAGAGTCGTTTACAAATCACGATTTTTGAAGGAAGAAATAGAGAAGTAAGAAGAATGATGGAACATTTCTCTTATGAAGTAACACGCCTTGAACGAATTGCCTATGGACACTTAACATGTGGTAACCTTAGACAGGGTGAATACCGTCGCTTACGTTCTCCTGAAGTGAAAGAATTATTAAAAATGATTGATCAGATGAATAATCAATCTAATCAATCATAATGTGATTTTGCTTTAATTCTTCAGTATCTGGATCAATATAAATTGTTTTATATGAACCCATTTGTACCATACCTGGTTTAGCTCCAGGTATTTTTTTTAGTTCTTTTACTTCACAATAATTTACAGGTACACTTGATGAATTTCTTCCTTTAGAAAAGTAAGCCGCAATATTCGCTGCAAGTCGTAGTGTTTCTTCATCAGGATGAGCGTCATGAATCACAACATGAGCTCCATGATAATCTTTGGCATGTAACCAGATTTCGTTCTTTCTTGCATGATGCCAAGTTAATTCATCATTTTGTAAGTTATTCTTACCAAAAGAAATTGTTATGCCAGAACGAGTTTCAATTGTTGTGAAATGAATAATATCTTGTTTTGCTTTCTTCTTTTTCTTTGGTGGTCGTTTTTCTTTCATATAACCGCCTTTAATTAGTTCTTCTTTTACTTCAGTAGCGGTATTAAAGTCAGCTATTTCAATTTGTTCTAATAAACCTTCAAAATATTGTATTTCTTGTTTGCATATCGAAATTTGTTCAGTTAGATATTTTTGACCTTTTTTGAGCTTAGTATATTTTTGATAACATCTTCTCGCATTACCTTTACCATCTAACTTTGGATCTAATGGAACAGTAATTTCTTTTTCTGTTTCATAATCTAATAACTGGATTTCTTTTTTTCCTTTAGTATCTTGAACATTGTATGCGTAGAGTAATTCACCATATTTATTCCATTTATCACAATCTAATGCATCGTCATATTCTTTTAGTAAACGAGGTAATTTCTGTGTTTCATGTTTTAATTCTTTTTTTACTGTATGGAAGATATCACCAGATATTTCTTTGATTCTTTCTTTTTCTTCTTTATGAAAATATAAGATATCAAATCCTTCAAATAAAGGGTATTTCGTAAATAAACCATTACTTGTAATTGCTATGCAATGAAATACAGGTTCATCATTACGGTTATCAATATATAAATCATCAGAATCTTCAATTTCTTTCATGATGCTAGAAAAAGATTGTCCATGACTCATACGATATTCTATTTCTTTTGATAACATTGGAGAAAATCCTGCAAATTGTTGTGTAAGATTCATATTTGGATCAATGATTTGCTCAACAAAAGGATTTTTCTTATTTTGCTTAGGAGTAGGGGTAAATTTAGCACCTACTTGTATGGTTCTACGATTATTTTCAAAAGGTGGTATACGTTTTAAAGCATCAATGATAATACCATCGCGTACAAGGATAATATTTGCGTATTTTCCCATGAGTTCAACATATAAGTGTAACTCTTCTAAATCACCAATATCGTTATGTCTTCTAATTGTAAAATCACACCAACGGTCTAATTCCATTTGCTCAATACTTAATATAGTAGATCCTTCTAAGTATTTTCTTAAAACCATAACAAAGTTACCTGGTTCATTAGGAGTAGGATAGTTTCTTTTTGTTAATAACATACGGTTATATTGCGAATGACAAGAAACTAATAATTGATTTTTACCCATAGTCGAACTATGAACTTGAAATAAAACTTCATTTTGTGATATTTGATATATCTTTTGAATACGACAAGGTAATATCGGTGTCATATTCTTAACAATCTTGTTTAATAAAATTCCATCTAGTGCCATATGTCTATTATAGCACATTGACTAAATTCATTTTTAAATGTAACCTAATTGAAAGAGGTTAGAAAGAAATGGCAAAAGGGTTATTAGTTGTTATTAGTGGACCATCTGGTGTTGGTAAAGGAACAGTATTAAAAGAAGTTGTAAATGATCCAGAACTCAATATCGGATATTCTATTTCAATGACGACAAGGGATAAAAGACCAGGGGAAGTAGATGGTGTAAATTACTATTTCGTAACAAAAGATGAGTTTAAGAAAGCTGTCGAAAATGATGAACTATTAGAATGGACAGAATTTGTTGGAAATTGTTATGGTACACCTTTAAAAGAGGTTGAAAGATTAAGAAATGAAGGTAAAAATGTTTTACTTGAGATTGACCAAGATGGTTGTAGTCAAGTAAAGAAGAAAGTTAAAGATACGCTTTCTATTTTTATTATTCCACCTAGTATGGAAGAACTAGAAAGAAGAATTCGTTCTAGACAAACAGAACCAGAAGAGATTGTTCAACAAAGACTAGCAAAAGCTTCAAAAGAAATGAACAATTTAAAAGAATATAAGTATGTCGTATGCAATGAAGATATTCAACTTGCGGCAGATATTATTCGTGTTATTATCAAAAGACATATGCAATATGAAAGTGAAAAAGAGAGTAATGCTTCTTAAGGAGGCATTATTTTTATGGAGGGAAATTAGATGTATTTAGCTTTAGGTATATTTGTAGTGATGTATGTATTACTGTTAGCTTTACCAAAGTATAGAAGTTATACTGCATTAATTACGGCACTAATTTTTATTTTATTAGGCATTTTACCAATTTCTAGTGCAATTGGGGCTATCAATTTAAATGTCATTATGATGCTTGCAGGAACAATGATGATTGTTGAGCTATTTATTGAAAGTAATATGCCTTCTTTTATGGCAGAAAACTTATTGAAGATAGTTCCAAATATTCAATGGGCAGTGGTTTTGCTAAGTTTATTTTCTGGCATTATCTCAGCATTTGTAGATAATGTCGCTACAGTTTTGATGGTTGCTCCTGTTGGTATTGAAGTTAGCCGTAAAATTAAAACAAATCCTGTACCTGTGATTATTTCTATTGCGGTATCTAGTAATTTACAAGGTGCAGCTACTTTAGTTGGGGATACGACAAGTATTTTATTAGGTTCATATGCCAATATGAGTTTCAATGATTTCTTTTGGTTCTTAGGTAAGCCTGGTATTTGTTTTGCAGTAGAACTTGGTGCTTTATTAACGATTCCTGTAATCTTGTTCTTATTTAGAAAAGAAAAAGGGAAGGTAGATGAAGAAGTTACAGCGAAAGTAACAGATTACGCTCCAACTGTATTTTTATTAGGAGTAATTGTATTACTTATTGTTGCTTCACAATTTGAAAATAAACCAGAATTAACAAATGGCTTTATCTGTTGTGGTCTAGCAATTATTGCAATCCTCTATGAATGCATTAGACAAAAGAGTAATGAAGTCATTAAGAATGTACTTAAATCAGTAGACTATGAAACATTATTATTACTATGCGGTCTATTTATGGTTATTGAAGGAATTACTGAAGCAGGCGTAATAGAAGCAATTGTTAGCTTATTCATGAAAACAGGTGGAAACAATGTATTTGTTATGTATTCACTAATTGTCTTTGTTTCAGTTCTTGTATCTGCCTTTATTGATAATATTCCTTATGTAGCAACAATGTTACCGGTTGTTACAGGTATTGCGGCAATGATGGGAATTGATCCATATTTATTTGATTTTGGATTATTAATTGGCGCAACACTAGGTGGTAATATTACTCCAGTTGGTGCTAGTGCTAATATTGCTGGAATTGGTATTTTAAGAAAAGAAGGGTATGAAGTAAAAACAAAAGACTTTATGCGTATTGGTATTCCATTTACACTAGTTGCTGTATTATCTGGATATATATTTACTTGGCTAGTTTGGGCATAATTAAATGAATATAAAAATCCCACTAAAGTAGATAATTAGATGATTTGATTTCATCTATCTACAATAGTGGGATTTTTTTATTAATCAGTATTTTATTGGATAATAAAAAGTAGGATTGAATTAAATTTTATTACAAATGGAAAAAGAAAAGCACAGCTTAGCTGTGCTTTAAGAATCTTATTTTGAAGACTATCTGTTGTAGTATTCGACAATTAGAGATTCGTTGATTTCCTGATTTAATTCGCTTCTTTCAGGAATACGATCGAATGTTCCTTTTTTGTTTTCTTTATCTACTGTAACAAATGCAGGAGCAACATAGTTAGAATCTAATGATTCAACGATTGGCTTCATGTTTAATGCATTTTCACGAACAGCGATTACTGAACCTGGTTTAATTTGTGCACTTGGGATGTCAAGTTTCTTACCATTAACTTCGATATGTCCATGGTTAACTAATTGACGAGCTGCTTTACGTGTTGTAGCAAAACCCATACGGTAAACTAGGTTGTCTAATCTGCTTTCTAATACAACTAAGAAGTTGTAACCTGTCATACCTTCCATATGACCTGCTTTTAAGAATGCATTGTAGAATTGACGTTCGCTTACACCATACATGTAACGAACTCTTTGTTTTTCACGAAGCTGTAGTCCATAACCACTTAGCTTAACGCGCTTTGTAGGACCGTGTTGTCCTGGAGCATAAGTTCTCTTCTTTAATTCTTCGCCAGTTTCTAATACAGAGAAGCTTAAACGTCTAGACTTCTTCCAAACTGGACCTGTGTAACGTGCCATGTTTTGTTTCCTCCTTATAAAATGGCCGAGAAACAATAACAGATAGATCAATATGTAGGGTGTTGTTATAATTCCTTTTCACTTTTTGCAGCAAGGTACTAAGGTTGCAGTTTAACTGTTAACAACGCTATCTAACATAAACTCTATTAGCTGCCATCATTTGACGCTTATCAATAATATCAATCTAAAGTTATAAAGTCAACGAAAACTAGTATTCGAGACTACAAATTTATGTGATAGAATAAAAAGGCATGGAAGGTAGGAATCACAATGGATAACGTATTTAAAATATTGTCAGATATTAGAGTGATTATCGCTATAGCAATTGTAGTTGTTTTAATCATTATATGGTTTATCGCCCAAAGAATAAAAAGTGGTAAGTATAAAAAACAATTAGAAGGATATGAAGTAAGATATAACGCAATAAAAAGTGTTCCTCTATCTTTTAAAATGAATAAAGCAGTAGCCATCAGTCGTGTTGATCCAGAAGCAATGAGTAAAGTGGCTAGAAGTAAGGATCAATTCACGGCTGCCGAAGCTAATTTAAAACAGATTTCGACACTTTTATCAGATACAGAAGATGAAATTTTAGTAGGTAAATTAAAGAAAGCTAAAAGCTCTTTACAAGAACTAGAAGCAAGCATGTCTCTTGGAGAAAAACAAGTCGCTGATTTAGAAAAATTCTTAGATGGTTTACTAGAAAAAGAAACAGTTCAAAGACAAGAAGTCAATGGATTGAAGAATGATTTCCGTGATTTAAAACAAGAAGCACAAGAAAATAGTAGTGAGTTATCTTATGCATGGAATAGTATTCAAAATCGTTTTTCTGAAATTGAAAAAATGTTTTCTGCTTTTGAAGAATGGATGTATGCGTCTGATTTTGAAAAAGCTAGCACTGAATTAGAAAATATTAAATCTAACATTGAGAACTTAAGAACAGTGATTCGCGAATTACCAGAACTATTAACGGAAGCTCGTGGAGTCATTCCAAATATGGCTGAGAATTTACACCATGATTATATGGATTGTAGAAAACGTGGTGTTTATCTTCAACATTTAGAGATTACAAATAACTTAGCAATCATTACAGATGGTTTGAAAAAAGATCTTGGTAATCTTAAAAATTGTGATGCAACAGATGTAAGAGATCATTTAGAAGATTATAAGAGAAGACTTGAACAAATGGATGAAGCAGTGAAGAAAGAAGATGAGAGTCAATCTCAAATTCTATCTATTGCTCAAGCTATTGAGAAACTATATGCAGACGCTGCTGAGAATTTAGATTATATTCAAAAACAATATACTACTCTTTCTACTAGATTTGGTTTAGAAGGTGTAAAAGATCAAATTGATGATGTACAAGCTAAATTAAATGATGTTAAAGAAAAGAAAGATGCAATTGGTGATGAACTTCAAACAACAGAAACTGCAGCTTCTAAATCATTAAATGAATTACAAGAAATTGAACGTTCATTAAATGAAATTACTACATCTATTAATGGTATTAAAGATAGCATGAGTAATGTTTCTGGTGATGAAGATCGTGCTAAGAAACAACTTGTTAAGTTACAAGTCATCATGAATCAATTACAAGTAAGTATTCGTAAATATAAATTACCTTCAATTAGTACGCAATATGAAGAAGATATGAATCGAGCAAATGAATATATTCATCGTTTAGAAAGTTTACTTGCTGAAACACCATTAAATGTACAATTATTAAATTCTACATTAAAAGAAGCTATCGATTTTATCTATAAGTTATATAACAATGTAAATAATGTTGTTGGTGCTGTAATGATGGTTGAAAATACAATTGTATTTGGTAACCGTTATCGTTCAACATATTCTGATATTGATTCAGAATTAACAAGAAGTGAATTATGTTTTAGAAATGGTGAATACACACAAGCTTTAACAATTGCGATTGCTACAATTGAAAAGATTCATCCAGGAAATTATGAAAAAATGGTAAAGGAGAACGCTAGAGCAGCAGGTGAATAGAAGAGTATATTTTGACTATTCTAGTACAACAAATGTTCATCCAGATGTTTTAAATACATATATAGAATTACTTAAAACAACATATGTGAATAGTGAATCTTTATATGATGAAGGTACAAATGTTTCTAGAAATCTAGAAAAGGCTAGAAGTGCTATCGCTTCATTATTAAATGTACATTATGATGAAATTATATTTACTAGTGGAGCAAGTGAAGCAAATTCTGAAGCAATTAAAAGCGTTTCTTTTGCTATGCCTAAAAAGAAACATATTATTACTTCACAAATTGAACATTCTAGTATCTTAAATGCATGTAAACAAATGGAAGATACTTTTGGATATCGAGTAACATATCTACCTGTAAACGAAAGAGGCGTTGTTTCTGTACAAGATTTAAAAGAAGCATTAGACGAAGATACAAGTGTTGTATCGATTATGCTTGTAAATAATGAAACAGGGATGAGTAATCCAATTGATGAAATTAAAGAAATTGTGAAGAAAGAATCTTCAGCATATATGCATGTTGATTTAACACAAGCTATTGGTAAAGTTCCTGTTTCACTAGATAACATTGATTTAGCTTCTATGTCAGCACATAAAATAGAAGGACTAAAGGGTAGTGGAATTTTAGTGAAAAAGAAACATGTTCCATTTATTCCTTTAATTAATGGTGGTGAACAAGAAAATGGTTTGCGTGGTGGAACAAACAATGCATGTACAAATATGGTGTTTGCAAAAACTTTACGCATTGCATTAGAAAATCAAGAAAAATATCATGATTATATTCAAGGACTACATGATGAACTGATTTCAGAACTAAAACAAATAGATGGTATTGAAATTAATCATCCCGAAGATAATTTATGTTGCATCGTTAATTTTTCTTACGAAAAGATACCAAGTGAAGTTATGCAAAATGCATTAAATCGTATGGGATTTATGATATCTGCTAGAAGTACATGCGAAAGTAAATCAAATAATCCTAGTTATGTCTTAAAGGCAATGGGATTTAGTGATGGAAGGGCATCTAGTTGTATTCGTGTAAGTCTTTCTTATCACAACACAAAAGAAGATGTACAAGATTTTATTAAAGCACTAAAGGAGATAATTAGTCATTATGGTTAAATATGATACAGTGTTAGTTCGTTATGGCGAATTAAGTACAAAAGGAAAAAATCGTAAAGATTTTATTAAAAAGTTAGATAAAAATATTAGAAGAATGCTTAAAGATTATCCTAATCTATCTTTTAAGCGTACATATGATCGTATTTATATCAAATTAACTGATGAAAATCCTGAAGAAATCAAAGAAAAATTACAAAAAGTATTTGGTATTAGTTCTTTTTCTTTTACAGAGAAAGTAAAT
>CAVCUC010000043.1:0-18942 GCA_963605225.1 bacterium | reverse complement strand
GTTAATGCCACATAAAATAATCTTCTTTCTTCCGCAAATTGGAATGAATCATCATGTTCTAATAACAAATTCTTTAACGTAGTGTCTTCAACTTTACTAGGAAATCCTAATAACTTACATGTATTATTTAAAATAAAAACATAATCTGCTTGTAATCCTTTTGATTTATGTACTGTATAAAATGTGATATTTAAATCTTTTCTTTCACTAAAATATACTTTTTGTGTTTCCGTAGCAATATCATATTTCACTGTAAATCGCTCATCATTTTTTAACATATCGATATCAAAGGTATATCTTCCGAGTAAGTAAACATTACTATTTTTAGGTAACATTATCATTCTATCAGCCATAAATTTTATTGCATATTTGATCTTATAACCTTCTATTTCTGTCACTGCAAAACTATTATCTTTTGATTTTGAAAGAAGTTTCTTTTGAATTTGTCTTGGATTTTCCATTACAAATTCCCCAGATATGTTAATTAATGATTGTGAAAACCTATATGTTGTTTCTATTCTGCTCGTTACACTTGGCCCCCAGAAATCTTTAAAATCCATAATATAACTTACATCGCTACCATTAAATTGATAGATACTTTGCCAATCATCGCCAACACAAAACAAATCAAAATCTTTACTATTTCTTAAAGCCTTTAGCAATCTAAATTGTGCACTTGAAATATCTTGATATTCATCGACAATAATACATTTATATGTATTTTGATATTTTCCTTCTTGTATATATTCTTCTGCTTTAATTAGCATGTCGGCAAAATCAATATGTTTACTGTCTATCAAGAAACAATCATATGCATTTCTTAAAGGTGTAATTAATTTTGCCATATTATATGCGTAAGGATCAGCTGAAGCTAGCTTTTCTAGTTTTTCAGAATTAATTTTTTTGTTCTTTTCTAAATTTATAATTGTGATTACTTCACTAACAAATGCATTAATTATATTTTTAAAATCATTTTCTTTGTCATCAGCAAAAAAATCATTTATATCAATTTCTTTTAGTTCTATATTTTCATTTTCTAATTTTAGGGAAAGGTTTTCGTCGAGCATTCCATCTGCGTCTTCATATGCATAGCACTCTATCAATTTAGTATTATATTGCTTATGTATTTTTCTTTTCCAAATCATCCCGTCCTTATATGATTCTGTAGGATTGTCCCCTTCAAACCAAACAGGCACTTCACCATTTCGATTAATTCCAAAATATTCAATATAAATATTATAATCCGGCAAATAAAAATCAGGTTTATATTGTGCATGTTCCTCTGTTGCTGTATCAAATTCATATTCTTTTTCATAGCAATAATTTATTCCATGTATTGCCAAAAAGTTTGCCACTCTCATTTCACCATAACTTTTTACTTTTTCTTTTTTTAAAGTTACAGGTTGATGTTCTTTTACATATAAATCATAATCTAGCTTGCTAGCAAACTTAGAATCTAAATCAGAAATATTTAGTCCATTTCTACTTCCAATATACTGATAAAATAATTTCTGATATTGTTTATTTTTTAAACATTTCTTTAATTCCTCTTTTATAAATTTATTGATTGAATCCGTAAAAATATTTGGTTTTCTTTTTTCTACAGTTGTTAATATTGAATACCCAAATCTATGAAAAGTAGATACTGTAATTTCTTCATCCGTATTTCTTTTTAATCTTTCTTTCATTTCTTTTGCTGCTGCATGAGTATATGAAAGAACTAAGATTTCACTCGAATCATATTTCTTAGTATTTATTAAATATTTTACTTTTCCTATTATCGTTGTTGTTTTTCCTGTACCAGCACCCGCGACCACATTATGATTATGTGCATCTTTCATAATGCAATAGAGTTGTTGATTATCCAAATCATGCTCTTCTATTTTACCTATTATTTCTCTAGTTTCTTGTAATTTACACTTATAGTATTCATTATTATGTTTTTCTACTTCACTCTCAAATGCTTGCGCTTTAATTTTAAATTCATCTAATTCTTTTTTAAAAGCATATATTTCAACTGTCTTTAAAAATATTAGTTTTTGTTCCAATTTGTTTGCTTCAGAAAGCACAAATTTAATAGCATTTATTCCTTCATCCAGTGCAGAAACATCTATTTCTCCTACTTTCTTCAATGTATCATCCATAAAAGAAGAGTATTCTTGCATACTCTTCATTGAGGCCACATATTTAGAATCTCTTTTTCCCAGATAATTAAATATCAAGTTTTCTATCTTCATACAAAATTATTTTATACTTAATCATTTAAAATTAGTTTCTATTTTCTGTTTAACATATTTAATAAATTAACAAAGAAATCCCATTAATATCATTTAATTAATTTCTCCAAAAATTTCCTTAATGCTTTTTTCAATTTGGAACCATTGTGCTCTCAAAATGTTATAGTAACTTTCATCTTTCTTTAAATAGTTTGAAGCATCCATACTGTCACCTTTTTGAATTGTACATAATGTCGCATAACCTGCTGTAATAATTGTAGTGAACAAATAATGTAACACCTTTTCATATTCGTCTTTATTATCAAATAAATTATTAGGCAAAACAAAATTTATATCGCCCAAATTTTTACATGTATGAATAAAATCATTCTTATTAGATTCTTTTTGCATTCCATCAAAGATAATTTTTACATCTAATGGCGTGAAATTTTTGACATAATACCTTGATGCAAACATAGTAAATGCAATACATATTGTTCTTGAATTATTTGCAAATGGCATAATATCTTGATAAATAGGATTATCTTTCATTTCTCGTTCAAAATCTGATTTGAAATGATTTTTCCAATAATTATCAATATATAATAATTCTTTCGATATTTTTGCTATTTGCATTTGCTTTTGGTTGCCACTAAAAATGGTTTCATAATAAGGAGATGCATATAATGTAGATGGTTTATTTCTACTAGATCCTGGCATTTGAAATATTGCGGCCAAGCATAATTTACCTACTTCTGCTAAATCCGAATTTAAATATGGTGCTTTGAAATCGTTAGGAACTTTTTCGCCTCGCTTTGTTTGATAGAATATTCCAACTTCTCTCATCGCCTGTGAAAAACTAACTTGTTCAGGAGAATTAGCTTTTAAATCTATTGTTTTAATTGCTTTTTGAGAGTTAGTAGCTTTCGCAATTTTCAAGATAAAATCATTTTTATCATCTTCACTAGCTCCAACTGTTTTTATAATTTTACAAGGTAAGTAAAAATCATTATTTTCTGAAACATCCTTACTTTTATGAATCATATATGTAGTTTGACCACCATTAATTATAGAAAAGTTTAACAGTTTGACTTCTTTACCATCCAAATTAAAATCGTCGCATATAATTGTTATCCCATTATTTTTATACCAAAATGAATCCGGATCATTTTTTATTGTTTCAGATATACCTTGATCAATCGTTTTCCCCGGAACATGATATCTTAAATTTCTCGATAAAATATTGTTGTTGTGTTGTGCATATAATTGTTTTAAAGAAAAGGCTGAAATATTCACAATAACCGCGTCTTCTCCATAATTTAAATAGTTATTTGCTTCATCAATTGTTATTTTTCCCGATTCTACAGTTGGTCTTCTTGATTCTAGTTCTTTAATCGATTCAATGATATCTTCCACAAACAAGATCGTTATATCCATGTTTGCATCATCCGGAAAATAATCTTTTATTTTCTTGGTGATTCTATCTTTTCTTATTCCATTTTGATTAGCACTTGTTGCAAAAATAAAATGAATTTTTGATTCTTCACCTACTTCAGCATTTAATGTTAAAAATCTAGATTGAACTTTATTATTTACATTCTCATAATGTCCTTCTTTCATGTCTTTATAAAAAGAAAACATTTTATTTACTGCATTAATTACATCATCAATCTGAATTTTCTCATAAAATTTAGATTGCCCGATTACTAAATCTGATGTTTCACTACTTGGATCACTAAGTAAGAAATCAACACCACCATCATATTGACCATCAACGATAATTTCAGCCAAATCACTATCCGTTAAATTTAAAGCTGGATTTTTATAGTAGATTGCTTTTACTGTTAAAGCAGAAAAAGCAAAGTCATCTGACTTATTTTTTAAGCAAGGAAATTCTTCTTTAATAGCATGTATTTTATCTTTTATATAATTATAATTTTCTGATTTATTTAGCATAAATTACCTCTTTTTTATATGATAACACCCGCTAGATCTAGCAACAAGATCTGTAATTCGCATAATAAAACATCACATATAACTTTTTTACCTGTAATTTTTAAAATATTCTGCAGTTTGCTATAACTTTTAGTTATAACAGTGTTGCATGATAAGAACTTCACAAGTTAAATAGCACTTGCTATGATAGCTTTGTTAATAGATTAACAAGTTGAATTCAATAACGGCCGAATGGGTTCGCTTCATCTACTAACGGTTTTAAGGAGATAAAATATGATATTTGACGTTAACTTTATTTGGGTTGGCTTAATGAATTTTGTCAGCTTCTTCATTCAAGGTTGTACAGGATTTGGTTCTACCGTTATCGCAGCCGCTGTAACAAATGGAATATTAGGCACAGAAACTGGTGTACCTTTTGGCACAATGATCACTATTCCTTTATTTATTGTTTTATGTTTAAAAGAAAGAAAAGCAGTTGCTTGGGGTGATTTAGGTAAGATTGTTCTATTCTGTGTTCCTGGATTATTTATTGGTTCTAAGCTTTTCTATAGTATGAAACCTTCAACAGCCAAGATTATCATTGGTGCATTAGTTACTGGAATTGCATTAATGAATATTTGGAAATCTATTGTTGTTCCTTTAGTTCTTAAAAAAGAAGTAAAAGAAAATGAAGAAGATACTACTGCTAAGAAAGCATTTAGATATATTTGTTTAGCATTAGGTGGTGTAGTACATGGTGCTTTCAATATTGGTGGACCATTAATTACTGTTTATACAATCTATGCTGTAAAAGACAAAGAAAAATTCCGTAACACAATGACTTGGGTATGGTTAATTTTAAATATCATCAATGCCTTTAACCAAATCCGTAATGGTGCTTGGACGCCAAAACTTGCTGGAGCTTTAGCTGTAAGCTTACCAATGGCATGTGTTGGTTTTGTGTTAGGTGTTTATTTCTTAAAGAAAATTGATAAAAATACATTCTTACGTATTGTATATTGCGTTCTATTATTCGTTGGCGCAAATATGTTTATTACAAGTTTAATGTCTGTCTTATAAAGAAAAGAGAATATAAAATGAAAGATTTTAATTTTAAAGTACCTCAAAATATTCAATTCGGTTTAGGTAGCCTAAATAAATTACCTGAAATTTTAGCTGAAAACAAATCTGATCATGTCTTACTCGTTTCTGACCACGGTTTAGAAAAACTCGGTGTTGTTGATAAAGTAAAGAATATTATTCAAAATGCTGGTATTGAATGTACTACATATCTAGATGTTGTACCAAATCCTACAATTGAATGTGTTAACGCAGCTGCCAAATTATACCAAGAATCAAATTCCACAAGTATTGTTGCATTAGGTGGTGGTTCACCAATGGATGTCGCTAAGTCTTGTGGTGTACTTGTTAAGTTTGGTGGATCAATTACAGACTATGAAGGTCTATATAAAGTTCCAGGACCTATCGTTCCTATTATTGCAATTCCTACTACTGCTGGTACTGGTTCAGAAGTAACTGCTTCTTCCGTTATTACAGATGCTTCTAGAAACTATAAATTCTCTGTTATCAGTTATGAAATCCTACCAAAGTATGCCATTCTAGATCCTACATTAATTATGACAGCCCCTGCATCTGTTGCGGCTTCATGTGGTGTCGATGCCTTTATTCACGCTGAAGAAGCTTATGTTTCAAACTTTGCTACTCCATTTACTGATGCAATGGCAGAAAAAGCTATGGAATTAATCGGTCATAATTTACGTCGTTTTGTAGCGAATAGAAGTGATGAAGAAGCTGCTTCAGGAATGATGCTTGGTAGTACTTTTGCAGGAATGGCATTTGCTTGGGCAAAACTTGGCAATGTACATGCAATGAGTCACCCAGTTTCTGCTTTCTTTGGTGTACCACATGGTGTAGCAAATGCAGTTTTATTACCAACAATCGTTGAGTATAATGCTTTAGCAGATCATGGTAGATATGAAAAGATATACAACTATATCCGTGAAGATAAACTACCTGCTAATAACTTTAAGCCACAAATGCTTATCGATGAAATCAAAAAATTAAATCAAGATCTTGGTATCCCTCATTCATTAAGTGAAGTAGGCGTTACTGAAGATAAGATTGAAGCTATGGCAAAAGATGCCATGAAGAGTGCGAATGTTAAAGCAAATCCACGTGCCACATCAGAAAAAGACATTATCGCTCTATATCACAAAGCAATGTAACGCTTATGATGGAAATGAATTGTATCTATACAGAGGATAGTTGGATAGATATTTGTGCAAAACAAGAAGAATTACTACAATATGAATCCTTCTCTCGTGAAGACGCATTAGCGCTTGGTTTATCTATCATCCAAATCGCAAAAGAAAAATATCATGGAGCTGTAGCTATACGAATTATCGAAGAAGATAGTGACATATTCTCTTATCGTATGACAGGTTCTGTAAAAGACGCGGATTGGTGGATGAATAACAAATATATTCATGCACGTTTTATTCGCATGAGTTCCTTAAGAGCTCTTGTCTTAGCAAAAAATCACGAATTCAATCCAGATTGGACCCCATGGAATCAATATTTATGTGGTGGTTGTATTCCTGTATTTAATAAAAACGGTGGTAGACCACTAGCATATGTTGTAATTTCAGGCATGGCACATTATGAAGATCATCAAATCATTGCAGAAGCTATGGCAAAGCAATTAGGTGTAACAATTCCTGAAATTAAACGCACAAAATAAAAAATTAGCCGGTACTGTTTATAAGCAGTATCGGTTAATTCTATTGAATATTCTCTTTTACTGTAGAAATAAAGTTATTCCATTCTTCAGGAAAAGATGATCTTTGTTTATAAGCTAACACCAAAGTCCTACTTGTAGGATATTTACTTTCAATATGAAGTTTAAGAATATCATTGCTAGTCACATCAAAGATATCTGGCATAACGCTATAGCACATCTTATTTTTAATCAAAGAAATAATTGTAGGCCAACTTTCACTTTGGAAGATAATGTTTGGTTTAAAATTTGCTTCTTCATAATATTGATTGGCGAAAGATAAAAATCTTGCATGTCCTTGGCCAGCAGCCATAGGGAATGTTTCTAGAGCTTTTAAAGGGATTTCTCCTTTATCACAATATTCCTTTAGCTCAGGATTAGATTGGTATTTAGACGGCAAATAAACAACCGTTTCTTCTTTACAGATATCTATACAATTTAATCTAGAATCACAATACTCTTTCTGTGTAAGAATTAAGTCTAACTCATCATTAATACACATTGTTTCTAAAGTATCTGTTGTATTAATAACAAGTTCTACTTTAACATTTGGATATTTACTCACATATTTTGGTAAGAACCGATTTAATAAAGCTTCAGCATAACAATTTGCTAACCCAAAACGAAGTACTACTTCACGATGTTCTAGTGACTTAGCGATAAGAGCGATATCACTCATTAAGCTATCTCTCATTTTGAGTAATTCTACTCCCTTTGTCGCAACATGCATGCCAACTTTTGTTAGCTCACATCCATTGCTTTTTCTTACAAGAAGTGGATAACCTAAAGCATCTTCATAACGTTTAACTTGTTTTGATAAAGCCGGTTCACTAATACACATTGCTTGAGCCACTTTAGAAAGACTCTTATATTTTTGAACTGCTAATACTAGTTCGATGACTTGAAAATTAATTTCCATATATATACCAATGTCATTATAACAAATAAAAACTTTGAATTATTCTCTTATTTCAATAGGTGATCGTATGAAAACTTCTAAAAAAATATACATTCTACTTGGACCAATTATTTTTGCTATATGTTTCTTTTGCTTAAAACCTTATTTAGATACTAAAGGAAGTTATGCAATTAGCCTTTTACTGTGGATGATATTTTGGTGGATTACTAGTCCTGTTCATATGACTATCACAGCGTTATTACCAATTATTATCAATGCCATTTTTAATATTGTTCCAATGCAGTCAATCATTTCGCAATATTCATCTTCTTCAATCATCTTGATATTTGGGGCTGGACTATTATCACTAGGCTGTAGTCGAACAGGCCTTGATAAAAGAATTGCTTTAAAAGCGTTATATCTAATTGGTCCATCAATGACTTCTCAGATTACCGTATGGTTTCTAGCTTCTGTCGTGTTATCTTCCTTTATGCCTAATGTTGCAGTATGTGCATTATATTGCCCTATCGCGATAAAAATGTTACAAGAAGCAGGTTATAAAGATATATCTAATAGTACACAAGCAAGTCTCATCTTAATTGCGATAGGTTGGGGAGCTGGAATTGGTGGAGTAGGTTCTCCAATAGGTGGTGCCATGAATATTACAGCAATCTCCTATTTACAAAATTATCTTGATAAAGAATTCATGTATATTGATTGGATTATTCGTATTGTTCCTTATCTAATTATCATTACATTATTCATCTTATGGATACTCATTTTTTATGCATCACATTCTGAATCTATATCTGGCTCAAAAGAATACTTCAAAGAACTTTTATTAAAACAAGATCCTATTTCTAAAGATGAAATTATTTCTGGTTTATTATTTCTTTTTGCCATTGTTTTATCTTTCTCTAGACCATTTTATGCTTCTATCTTTCCGATGTTAGAACCGGCATATATTTTCTTAATTTGTGGATCATTACTATTTGTTTTGACCACAAAAGAAAATGGGCCATTTATCTCATGGAAAGACGCAGAACAAAATACGCTTTGGGGAATGATGATATTATTTGGTGGAGGAATTGCTTTAGGAACAATCATTAATTTGTCTAACGCAAGTAGTGGAATTGCCCTTCTAATACATACCTTTAATATTCATGAGCCACTAATGATTATGATATTTTTTGCTATAGTCGCTAGTATTTTATCAGAACTAACAAACTCTACAGTTTCAGCTGCTGTATTAACCCCTATATTATTTACGACATTAGATCATTTACAACTAAATCCTATTCCCTTTTGGTATTCCTTATGTATTTTCTTTAATGCAGAATTTTTACTACCAATAAGTGTTCGTGCAATTCCCGCATCTTACGGTTTAAACACAAAAACAATGTTTAAAAAGGGTATTCTTGTTTTCTTTGTACGTCTAATTCTTTCTATTTTATATTGTTATATCTGCTATAAATTTATACCTGCATTTAGTTATTTATCATTTTAAAAAACCTTCCAGTATATTTACTAGAAGGTCATTTGTTATTTAAAGAATCCTTTTAAGAATTTCTTAGCTTGGCGTACACCCATATTCATGAGTTCATTTTCTACTTTATTTGTTGCTTTACGTTGCATACGATCAACCCATGTTTTTTCATTTGCTTTTTTTGCGGCAGCTTTTGCTTCTTCACGAGCTTTTATTGCATCTAATTTTTGTTGTTCCTTAGCTTTCTTTTCATCTTCTAAAGCTTGTGCTTCATCTTTGCGGATAATATCTATTTCTTCATAGGCTGATTCAGGATCATAAGACTTCTCATATTTACCATAAATAGAATCTGTTTCAATAGAACGTTGTACTCTATCTTTAGAAACTGCACCTAACGTAGACTTAGGAGGAAGAATCTTTGTTTCTTCAACGATTGTTGGAGCACCATCTATTGTTAGAGCAGATACTAATGCATAACCTGTTTTTAATTGTGTAATCTTTTCTGCTGTATCAAATTCTGGATTCACTCTAAAACTATCTGCAGCCATCTTTGCTGCTTTAATTTCTTTTGGTGTATATGCACGTAATGCATGTTGAATTCTTGTACTTAATTGCGCAAGAACAGCGTCAGGAATATCTGCTGGATTTTGTGTGATAAAGAAAATACCTACACCTTTAGAACGAATCAGTTTTACTGTCTTTTCAATTTGATCCATTAATTGTTTTGGAGCATTAGCGAATAATAAATGTGCTTCATCAAAGAAGAATACAATCTTAGGTTTATCTAAATCACCTACTTCAGGTAATTGATCATATAGTTCTTCTAGCATCCATTCTAAGAATGTCGCATAAAGTAAAGGATGTTCAAACAATGTATCACATTCAATGATATTCATCATTCCTAATCCACCCTCAGTAGTCATCCAATCATCAATACTTAGTGCTGGCATACCAAAGAAGATATCTCCACCTTGTTCTTCAAGTTCTAATAGTTTACGTTGTATTGCCCCTACACTTTGCTTTGTGATATTACCATATTTGAGCGTGAAGTCTTTTGCATGCTCCCCAACGTAACTAGTCATCGCTTGTAAATCTTTTAAGTCAATTAAATCTAAATCCATGTCTCTAGCTACACGGAAGATAATATTTAAAATACCTTGTTGAGCATCTGTACAATCAAGAATTCTACTAAGTAGTAAAGGACCCATACTTTGTACTGTTGCACGAATTGGATGACCCTCTTTTTGGTATACATCAAAGAAATGTACAGGATATTTGCGTGTATCATAGTTCGATATTCCCATAGAAGCTAATCTATCGCTGATACTAGCTAGCTCCCCTGCTTGAATCATTCCTGTTAAGTCACCCTTAACATCTGAAATAACTGTAGGTATACCTAATTCACTTAATGATTCAGCGATTACTTTTAAAGTCACTGTTTTACCAGTACCTGTAGCTCCAGCAATTAAACCATGTCGATTTAACATTTTAGGATAGATATATACTTCTTTGTCGTTAGCTTTACCGAGTAAGATTTGATTGTCTTTTATCATGATATGTCCCTCTCTTAACTATAAATAATTATACCTTACATCATTTAGATTTATGGAAATAAAAAGCCTATTTCTTTGTGAAATAAGCTATATATTTTATTCGACTGTATCTGGCAATTGTTTTGCGTAATAAAGATAATACAAGATGTTAATGATAATACCAAAGATTGTTGCACTAGGAGCAGATAAACCAATATTTAATAAACTAGCATTTGGTTGCATCGTCATATAATATGCCATTGGTAAACGAACAATAAATGTTTGCGCAAGTCCTTGAATCATAACCCATAGCGTTCTAGCGTGTCCATTGTAATATCCCATAAAACTAAATAGTACGGAAGTCACAATCGCTTCTAAGGCAAAGCCTTTTAGATAATTAAATGCTTGTTCTATAACACTTGCATCACTTGTAAATAAACTTGCGACTTTATCACCAAAGAAGATTACGCCAAAGAAAATAAATACCCCAACAAATGCACCTATGCCCATTCCTGTAAGCATAGATTTAAACGCTCTCTTTTCTTTACCCGCACCAACATTTTGAGAAACAAAGCTAGACATTGATTGCATTAATGAACTAGGTATTAACATAATAAAGCTTTGTACTTTACTCGCTATACCATATCCACTAGAAGCAGCTAATCCTAAAGAATTCACTAAGGCACATAAAACTAAGAAACTAGATTGTGTTAATAACTCTTGTAAAGCAATTGGTGTACCAATTTTCATGATCCCGGATACTTCTTCGTTAAAGCCAATATCTCCTTTTTTTAGATGAAAAATTGATGCTCTTTTCTTGATAATCAAGATCGATAAAAGAACACTTACCCCTTGTGCTGCAACTGTTGCAATCGCTGCACCTGCTACGTTCATATGTAATCCTGCCACAAGGAATAAATCTCCAAAGATATTCACAATGCACGCAATAAGCACAAATAATAATGGTGACTTAGAATCACCTAATCCTCTAAATAATGCAGAAATAACATTATATGCTGTAATGAGTAAGAATCCAGCACCACAGATTTGAACATATTGTACAGTTAAGTCTAAAGCTTCACTTGGTGCTTGCATAAGAATAGATAAAGGTCTAGCAAATACAACAAGTAAAATACTAATCACAATAGAAATACATGTAAATAATGCTATTGTTGCACCTAGTAATTTTCCAAGACGTTCTTCTTTCTTCATTCCAATGTACTTAGATATTTGTACAGTAACTGCCATAGCTAACCCTGAAACAACGAATGTTGCCATATTCATTAAATTACTGCCTGTAGAAATACCACTTAATCCACTTGTAGTACCAAATTGACCAACGACAAGTAGGTCTACAGCACCATACATTGCTTGTAAGATTAATGATCCTAGTATTGGAATCATAAATTTAATCATTTTCTTTAAAATAGAACCTTCTGTAAAGTTATTTGCCATCTTTTTCCTCCAACTTAATCGGTAAATTCATTAAATCGTCATAAATCAAATCAATTAGCTCAATCATATTTTTAATATCACTTAACTTATAATGAGCTAATCTCTTTGTCAGTTTCTTATAATATGTATCTACATATTTCATATAGTTATATGTTCCTTTTTCAGTTAAAGAAACATAGACTACTCTCTTATCTTCTAAACTAAATTCTTTTTTAACTAAACCTAAACTCTCCATCTCGTTAATTGCTCGCGTAATACTAGGTCTAGTCGATTTCATTTCTCTTGCGACATCAGAAATTTTTGCTTTACCATCAATATTCAGATGATAAATCTTATCTAATATCTTGAGATAAGAAGGAAGATATTCACTTGGTAAACCTGGTTTACTTTGTGATAATTTCTCTGCTTTTTCTAATGCATCCATAAATTGCTTCGCTGTTTTCTCATTCATATTAGTTACCTTTGATAATTACCTTTGATAATTATAATGATAAATAAATGAATGTCAAAAAAATCGATACAGCTCATTACAAGTTGTACCGATTCTAATTTTTATAGATTAATGTTTTTTACCAAATCTTTCCATTAAACGACTAGTCGCATCTTCCATTGTGACTTCTTTTTTCACAGGAGCTTGCTTTCTATTCTTATTTTTATTTCGATTTGGATTCATCTTATATGCTGCATCACGCTTTTCAATATCACTTGGTGATAATAAAGATAATTGCACTTTACCTTTTTCTTCATCTACACCAATAACGAATACTTTTACGATATCTCCAACAGAAACAACTTGTGAAGGATGATTGATACGTGTCATGCTCATCTTAGATAAATGAACTAGACCATCTTCATGTAAACCAATATCTACGAAGGCACCAAAGTCTACTACATTTCTTACTGTACCAGATAATTCATCACCAATGTGTAAATCCTTTAGTTCTAGTACATCACTCTTTAGTAATGCACCTTCGAATTGATCACGATAGTCTCTTAGAGGTTGTCTAATCGCGTCTTCAATATCTTGTAGTGTATATTTATCAATTCCTAATGTATCTGTAATTTCTTCAGGGAAAGTCGCATCACTTACACCTAGTTTTGTAATACCACAAGCTTGCATTACTTTACGAGCCGCATCATAACTTTCTGGGTGGATACTTGTTTCATCTAATGGTTCATCACCACCAACAATACGTAAGAAACCTGCACATTGTGTAAATGTCTTTTCACCAAGTTTCTTTACTTTCTTTAATTGATTTCTATTTGTAAACTTACCATTTTCATTACGATAATTTACGATTTCTTTTGCTGTTGCACTATTTAAACCAGAAATATGCATTAATAATTCTTGGCTAGCTGTATTTACGTCAGCACCAGTTCTATTTACACACTTCATTACAGCTTCATCTAATCTTTCAGTTAAAGCTTTTTCAGGTAAATCATGTTGATATTGTCCTACACCAATTGACTTAGGATCAATCTTGATTAGCTCTGCTAGAGGATCAAGTAAACGTCTACCGATACTTACAGCACTTCTTTCTTCTACTGCCATATCTGGGAATTCTGCTCTAGCTGCTTCTTGAGCTGACCAAACAGATGCTCCTGCTTCTGATACAATTGCATAGTTAACGCTTAAGTTATTTTCATGAATTAACTCCGCAATTAACTTTTCACTTTCACGAGATGCAGTACCATTACCAATCGCAACAATTTCTACTTTATAGTCAGAGATTAACTTTAATAGTTTTCTCTTTGATTCTGCCATATTAGAATTTCTTCCAAATGGGAATACTTTATCTACAGTTAACATTTTGCCTGTTGCGTCTAGTACAGCTAACTTACAACCATTTGTAAAACCAGGGTCAAAACCTAATACAACTCTACCTTTTAGAGGTGGTTGTAATAATAGCTTTTCAAGGTTCATTGAGAATACTTCAATAGAGCTATTATGTGCTTTTTCAGATAAATCAGAACGAATTTCATTTTCAATACTTGGTAGTAATAATCTTTCACAACCATCATTGATAGCTTCAACTAGTGCTTCTTCAGCCACAGTAGTTTGTCCTTTTAGATAAGCATTTTGTGCTTCTTTTTCAATACCTTCTAAATCATAAGAGAAAGATACAGTGATTACTTTTTCTTTTTCAGCACGGTCAATAGCCATAACTCTATGATTAGCTAGACTTGTTACTTTTTCTGAACGATCATAGTACATTTCATATACTTTCTTCTCGTCTTCAGCATCCTTCTTTTTCTTTGTAACTAATACACCTGTATTAAAAATCTTATCTTTGAAGCTCCATCTTAGCTTAGCATTATCACTGACATTTTCTGCCACGATATCTTTAGCACCTTGTAAAGCTTCTTCAGCTGTTTTAACTGTTTCTGTTACAAATTCAGCAGCTTTATCTAATACATTTCCACTTTCTGGTAGACTTAATAAATAATCTGCTAAAGGTTGTAAACCATTCTTAATGGCAATACCAGCTCTTGTCTTTTTCTTTTGTTTATATGGCTTGTATAAATCTTCTACTTGAGATAGTTTTGTACAAGCATTAATTGAATCTTTAATTTCATCAGTAAGTTTACCTTGTTCACTGATTAGTTTTAGAACTGCTTCTTTTCTATCTGCTAAGTTCTGTTCATATTGATATTGCTTTTCAATATATAGGATTTGTTCTTCATCTAAACCTTTTGTTGCTTCTTTACGATAACGAGCAATAAAAGGAACTGTATTTCCTTCTTCTAAAAGAGATAGTGTGTTTTTTACTTGTTCAACACTAACTTTTAGGCTTTTTGCAATACTGTTAATAATCGTTTCATTCATTTTGTGATACTCCTTACGTCCCATTATCATATCATCTATTTTGCATTTGTCATGTCTTGACATTTTTTAGACATTTGCAGTTGCTTGTTTAACTTATTTTCCTAAAAATGCGTAAAATATTAAAGGAGCGGAGGGACTATGAATCGATTAGGAAAATTCAGTAATATTGGTTATGACTTACTTGTTCTTTTTACAGGGATATCTATTTTATTAGGAAGATATGCAGGATGGGCCATTTTATATGTTACTGTTGTCATTTCTTCTTTTTATAATGGTATTCGACACTTAGTATTCTTATTAAATGAGGATAAAGTTCAAGAAGTCACTGATGTTCCTGTCATTCTATTTTCTTTTATCTTTGGCATTTTGATTTTAATTTATCCAAATCTATTTTATCGGTTCTCCATCATCTTTGTAGGTTGGTGGATGTTTGCTGAAGCTTGTATTAACTTAATTAAGTTTTATGTCAAAAAGAGAGATCAAGTAAGTGGTGCTGCTTCTCTATTTATTTCTGGATTTATTTCTTTCGTATTATCGTTCTTTTTGATTTTTTCTAAATCTTTATCTAAAGGTCATGTAGTTGCTTTAATTGGTGGTATCTATTTAATCATTTATGGTTTATTAGGTTTTACGTTTCATCTATTTTTAAATTCAGATAAGAAAAAGTATCATTGGTCATATTCTGCACCTGTACTATTAAATGCTTTTATTCCTAGTAATGTATTTATTTCCATTAAGCATTTAAAGAAGTCCTCTAAATTAGATATAACAAAAGAAGAAATTAAAACACCATTACACGTATATGTTTATTTGAATGAAACTGGTCCTGAAGCTTTCGGTCACATCGACATTGGCTATAAAGGTACAATTTATTCCTATGGTTGTCACGATCCTAGCACAAGAAAACTTGTAGGAACTATGGGAGATGGCGTTTTAATCAAAAGTGATGAACAGAAATTTATTGATAACGCCACTCATGGTGAAAATAAAGTTATTATTCGTTATGGAATTGACTTAAGTGAACATGAAGAAAGTATCTTAGAAAAAAGAATAAGCGACATGATGAGTCGTACTATTCCTTGGTTATGCCCATATGCTGAAGCTGAACAAGATGGATTAGATGTTTCTAGTATTCATGACTATGCATCACGAGTATATAAACATACGCATGCTGATATGTATAAGTTTACTAGTGGAAAATTTAAGACATATTTTATTGCTGGGACAAATTGTGTCAATCTAGCAGATGATCTTATTCGTTCAAAAGATTTAAATTTAATTGATTTAAATGGTTTAGTTACACCAGGAGCTTATCTTGCTTTTCTCAATACTGAATATCAAAAAAAGGATTCTATCGTAAAAACGAGAACCCTTTATGAATCTGAATCTCTAAAAGAAACAATGAACTAATTATTCGTTACCTAAAACTGAACAAGCTAGTTCTGCCGCAATAATGTCTTGAACAGCGATACCTGTTAAATCTACAACTGTAATCTGTTCATCATTTTCACGGCCTTTTCCTTCGTGAATTAGTGTACCAAGCTCAATTACATCTGTTTCGTTTATTGCACTAGCTTTTAAAGCAAAGCTTGTATCCCCATCTAAGAAACATTGTGACTTAGAATCATTCACAATAATATCTGCTTTTGCATAAACACTAGCATCTATTTCATTTTTTCCACCAGCATCTGCACCTACTCCTGTAATATGCGTACCTGGCTTTACCATGTCTCCTGTAATAATTGGTGTCATTGTCGTTGTAGCAGTAACAATGTAATTACATTCATCGCAAATCTTTTGTACATCATACGCTGGTTCAATGTCGAATCCTTTTGCCTTAAATTCTTCTACGAAAGCATCCGTCAACTCTTTTGTATAACCATATACAAGTACTTTGTTCTCTCCTAATACATATGGAGTCATCGATAAAATTGCATGAGCTTGTGTTCCTGTACCACAAATACCAATTTTAGTAATATGTTTTGGAGCCAAATGTTTTGCACACACTAAAGTAGCACCAGCTGTTCTAAATCCAGTTAACCACCCTTCGTCTAGTAGAATTGCTTTAGTCATACCTGTTTTTGTATCAAAGACTAAGTTCATTCCATCACTAGTTGGTAATCCTTTTCCACTATTTTCAGGAAATCCATTAAATACTTTAATCACGAACGAATCATCACCATTTACATACCCATATTTGATATATGTATTTCCTACAGGTTCATCAAAATGTAAATAACCTACAGGTGGTACAGTTGTTTCTCCTAATGAATACTTTTCATATCCCTTTTCTAATTTTTCTACCATTAAAGGAATATACTTTTCTACTTTTTTAATTTCATCTAAGCTATAAATTTTCATCATCCACCTCCATATAAATAATGTTTTTATTGTACACCAAAAATATTTATAGCTTTTAAATTCGTTTCTAATTATCACTTTTTGGAAAACCGTAAATTTTAGCCTCTGATTTTTATGGAAAACCGTAATAAATTAAGTCTATTTTTTATGGAAAACCGTTAGATTAAAATTTTTATATGAAAATTGCAGAGATTGATTTGTTTATAATTGCTTGATTTCTTTTTCTAATATTTTAATTGTTTCATGAAGTTTTTCTTTATCACTTTTTAAAATATCTAATTTTGTTTGTAGTATTATTTTTCTTTCTTCATGACTTGTATGTTCTAATTTCTTTATTTCATTAAGAGTAAAACCAAATGATTGATATTCTTTTATTCTTTTTGCACAGTTAAATGCAACTTCATCATAAAGCAGATATCCTCTATTTGTTTTACCACTAGGTGATATTAGTCCAAATACTTCATATCTTTGTATTGTTCTTCTACTAACACCTAATTCATTGCATAACTCTCTTAATGTCATCTCCACATTAGCTCACTTCCTTTTTATGTTGAAACTGCACATACGGTGCAGTCAAAAACATCAATCTCTGCATATAAAGAGATGTATTTTTTACGAAGTAAGCTAAAAAAACATGGTTTTTCTTTTGAAACCACGTTTATAAATTTGTATTAATTTATCTTTTTTATTATTTTTTGCATTAAAAAGTGGGGAATCCTTATACTTTTCGCGAATAACAAAGGTAGGAGGATAATTTTATATGAAAAAATTTTATAGTTTAAAAACACTACCCATTAGTAACAATTATATGTTTACACGTCTCATTCAACTTCATCCAGAATATGCTATAGAACTTGTAAAAATGCTTACAGGTATAGAAGATATTGATGAAGTAACTCTAGTGAAAGATGAATGGACGATGAATCCTAACTTTGATGCAAAATCAATTCGACTAGATGCATTTGTTAAAAGTAAAAATCATCACATTGATATTGAAATGCAAACAACTAGAGACCCTGCTATCTTTTATAGAGCTAGTTATTACAATGATGTGATTGATATAGAATCATTATCAAAAGGACAAGATTATCGTGATTTGCCAAATGTAATTATTATTTTTATCTGTTTATTTGATCCTTTACCACCAAATAATGGTGTTGTCTATAAAGAAACAAATCGTATATATTCAGATGGAAAAGACGTTACAGAAAACTCTTTTTACCATAATAGATGTGTTAGAATATATTTGAACATAAAAGGGAATATTAATCGTGACGTTCATAGTGAAAAACTAATTACATTTATAGAGTATCTAAACACTGGGAAAGTAACAGATGACTTTACAAAACGATTAGAAGAAAGTGTGAATAAGATTAGAAATAGTAGAAAGGAGCAGGAAAGATATATGACACTTCAATATGAGATGGACCGTTAT
>CAVCUC010000042.1:0-19480 GCA_963605225.1 bacterium | reverse complement strand
AAAAAAGTAAAAAAATGGAACTATTACGAAACATTCATTTCATAATAGCCCATTTTGTGGATAACTTTGTTAGTTTAAATTATCTTGTTTGTCAGCTATCTTTAAGAAGACAAAGCCTAACGCAAAGAATACAGCAAGACACGCAACAGCGACATTAATTGTGCCACCAAGTAGTTTTACAGCAGCGATTACAAGTGATCCTAAAAATGATGCACCTTTAGAGAAGATATCATATAGACCAAAGTATTCACCAGATTGATCAGCAGGAATAATCTTTGTGTAATAAGATCTAGACATAGATTGAATTGATCCTTGGAATACACCTACGATTAATGCAAGTACTGCGAAATGTAATAATGTGGATAAACGTAATGCATATAAACTTGCACAGAAATAACCAAAGATACAGATATATAAGATTTGTGCAGTAGTATATTTCTTAGATAAATTTGCGAAGAATAATGATCCAAAGAAGGCAACGACTTGTGTGCCGAGTAAGAAGATAACTTGTCCTACAGTACTTAGATTTAAATCCGTTCCGATATTGATACAGTTATCAATGATTGTTCCTACTCCATCAATATAGAAGAAGAAAGCAATTAAGAAATATAAGACTTTTTTATCTTCTTTTGCGATACGTTTAATTGTCTTCCAGATATCTTTAAATGAATTAGATAATGCATGTTTTTCTTTCTCAGTGTAATTTACTTGTTCATAATTCTTTAATAGTGGAATAGTCACGACAGCCCACCATACAGCAGTAACAGCACAACCAATAAAACGAGATAAGAAATTAGATAGTACCCCAACCATATCTGGTCCTAATACATAAGCGATTAATGCGATTAGGAAAGGAATACATGAACCAATATAACCCCAAGCATATCCATAAGAAGAAACTTCATCAACTCTTTCTTCTGTAGTAATATCATTTAACATGGAGTCGTATATCGCATTTGCGGCATTATAACAAATACGTGTAATGATATAGAGAATTAGGAATAATAACCAACTAGTCGCAAAGCCATTAATGACGCAACATATAACACCAACACTAACAACCGTAGTGAAGATGATTTTTTTCATTCCTTTGTGGTCAGCGATATTACCAAATGCAGGTCCTAAGAAGGCAATGATAATGGTAACGACAGAAATAGATAAAGCATAATACGCTGTAGCTTCATCTGCTGTTAACATTCCTGGACCTTCTCCAATTGCTAAAGATTTAAACCAGATTGGAATCAAAGAACAGGCAAGCATGATGAAGGCAGAATTACCTACATCATATAAGACCCAAGCAAATTCTTGCTCAGAAAGTTTGTTAAAGGCCTTACTTGAATTTAATTTTTGAAATATTTTATGCATAATGAATTCCTCTAATGTTATTTTACTTTGTTTCAGCCCAATTATTAAGTAAAGAAATGAAATGTTTTAATAAATTTTTATCGGAATGTGTTTCTTTAACCGCATTATGTAAAGAATGTTCCATAAAATATTCTTGGCTATTGATCTTTTCTTCTTGATTATCTTGTTTACGATAGTATGTTCCATCAGGCTGTAAGACGCTAGCTTGTGTATTATCTTTCAATTCAATCTCTAATATTTCTTGTAGTTTATGACAAATATCTTGATCTAATACAGGACAAGCAATTTCTACTCTACGATTTAAGTTACGACTCATTAAATCCGAAGAAGAAATATAATATTCACTGTTTTCTCTACCAAAGCGATAAATACGAGCATGTTCTAAGAAGCGTCCAACAATACTTGTGACATGGATATTTTCTGTATATCCAACAATGCCTGGTACAATACAACAAATACCACGGATAATGAGTTGGATTTCTACACCTGCACAACTTGCTTCAGATAATTTATCGATGACATCTTTTTCGGTGATGGAATTCGCTTTGATGCATACATAGCCATCTTTTCCTTTTTTGATTTCTTGATCCAGTTTCTGAATTAACAATTCTTTAATACCAAGAGGAGATACACATAAATGATGGTAATTTCCATGTAAGTTATTAATTAACATGTTTCTAAAGAAAGTAGATGCGTCTTCCGCAATATCTTTAGAAGCGGTGATATAGCTTAAATCGGTATACATGGAATTTGTTTTTTCATTGTAGTTTCCTGTACCAATTTGGGTGATTGTTTGCATATGACCATTTTTACGTAAAGTGATAGAACATATCTTACTATGACACTTGTAGCCTTCTATACCATAGATGACTTGGCAACCAGAATCTTCTAATTGTTTAGAATAAGACAAGTTATTTTCTTCATCAAAACGTGCTCTTAATTCCATGAGAACTAATACTTTCTTGCCATTTTCTGCTGCACGACATAAGATATGCGCAATCTTAGAAGATGATGCTAGACGATAGATTGTAATTTGTATGGATAAGACATCTTTACGATCAGCTGCTTCATTTAATAAATGAATAAAAGGTTCTACAGAATCAAAAGGATAAAATAATAGCTTATCTTTTTGTAATACTTGGTCAATGATACTCTTTGATTTAACTAAGTCTTCAGGATAGCGAGGTGTATATTTAGGATAATGTAATTCTGGTATAGAACTAAAATTACTTGCTAGACGGTATACATAATGCATATTTAAAGGACAAATATCAATCATGACTTGTTCCTTAGTTGTATGTGTGATAGTCATTAATTTTGTTAAGAAGATATCGGATACAGAATGACTTAGCTCTAGACGCATAACCGCTAAATGATCTCTTTTCTTTAATGCTTTAGAAAAGATATTTCTAAAATCAATGTCACTATCTTCAAATTTCTCGTTATCTAAACTAATATCACCATTTCTAGTGGCAGATATAATACAACTTTCTTGTACAGTATATGCACTACCAAACAAAGAACCAGCTTTCTTTAAAATAATATTTTCTAAACGAATAAAATGATTATTTTGTTCAAAACGAACAAATGGTGGTAAAGCTTCAGGTACAGGTATAATACCTAAACTATATCCATCTTTTTTACTTTTTAATAAAGCAGCGATATAAAGTTGTTTGTTCACTAGATGAGGTACAGGGTGATGAGGACCAATGATAATTGGTGAAATAAGGGGTAATATATTGTTCTTATAATAAGATTTAATATAGGATTCTTCTTCACTTGCGAGTTCATCATAAGTTAAATCTTGAATGTCATATTCTTTTAATGCGCTCATAACACTTAAATAAGTATTCTTTTTAAATGTCATTAAACTAGATACAGTATGAAATATTGCATTCAATTGTTCACTAGCAGTAAGTCCTGATTTATTGTCTCTATCTTTTGGATAGATATGAGATAAATCAAATAGACTGCCTACACGAATCATAAAGAATTCATCTAAGTTACTAGAAAAAATAGAAACAAACTTTAAACGTTCTAGAGGATAGAGATTAGGATTACTCGCTTCCTCTAAAACACGTTTATTAAAAGCGAGCCAACTTAATTCTCTGTTTTGGCTGTATGGATATTTTTCGGAAGTAGTTTTTGACATAAGTATCCCTCACGTACACCATAATCACTGACAATCATTTCATCAGCGTCAAAGTATTCAAATATGTATTGTAGAATCATGTAACCAGGAACGAGTGTATGAATACGTTCAGGTTCAAGTTTTAAGATTAGATTGATACGATCTTGTTCCTTACGACATAAAAGAACAGATAAACCACGTAATTGTTGTGCTGTAATCACGTGACAACTTGTATCTAATCCATAATATTTTTGAGCTAGTTTTAAAATTCCTCTAGCTGTACCACCTACAGCGATAAATGTATTCGGTGTTTCTTTTTCATATGTTTTATCCAGTTGAATCGTCTTCTTAATCATTGTTTTAATTTTTTTCATTGAGTCTTTACCAGGAAGAATGTTTTTGACACATTTCTTGTATAGACTTAATGACCCCACTGAAAAACTATGAGAAGTTAATATTTGATTCTCTTTAAATGTGACTAGTTCTGTACTAGCTCCACCAATATCTATGACTAGACCATCTGAAATAGATAATTCTTGTAATGCTCCATAATAGCCAAGTGTGGCTTCTACAGCCCCACTGATAATTTCTACATCAAAATCTGTCTTTACTTTAATTTCATTTACAGCTTCATCTGTATTTGCAATGTTTCTTAAAGATGCTGTCGCAAAGACAAAGACATTCTCTATTTGTAAGGCTTCTAATGTATGTTTAAATTCTAATAATCCATCACATGCGCACTTTATACCATCACTTGTTAGAACATTACTTTCAACGTATCCTGCAAGTCCTGCCATAATCTTTTCGCGAAATAATATTTTGAAGTTATCTTCATTTATTTCATATAAAGTTAAACGCATTGAGTTTGATCCAATATCAATTACTGCTTGTTTCACAAAATCCCTCCATTAATACATATTTACTGTAAAAAAAAGATGTTAAATCACATCTTCTATTCTGTTAATTTTATGTAAAGGAAGAAGAAAACTAGGAGTCTATTTTCATGTGCAAATTTATATATTTTCTTCTTCCTACCTATAATATTCGCGAAAAAATCGAAATTCCCCAAAAATAATCAAAAAAATTATTTTGTATATCGAAATAGCCTTAATTTTATGTTACTTTTTGCTTAGTTATACAGTTGCCTAATAATAAAGAAAGGAAGTGGATGAATTGAAATTTAAACGACAACTATATGAAAAGATTTTAGAATCATGTAAGGCTGTTTTGCCTATTTGCTTTATCGTTATTGTTTTAGCGATGAGTGTTACACCATTATCAACAGATGTATTTGCGTTATTTGTGATTGGTTCAATCATGCTTGTAGTAGGTATGGGACTTTTTACTTTAGGTGCAGAAATGAGTATGACCATAATGGGTGAAGAAATAGGAATAAAGTTAAGTGAAAGTAAAAATATACTATTTACATTACTTGTTTGTTTTGTATTAGGATTTGTGGTCACAATAGCTGAACCAGATTTATCTGTATTAGCAAGTCAAATTCAATCTATTCCAAATTTAGTATTAATTTTAGTTGTAGGAATAGGTGTTGGACTATTTCTAGTAATAGGACAAATTAGAAATATCAAGTATTTAAAATTAAGAAATTTATTACTTCTATTTTATTCTGCGGTATTTCTTCTTGCCTTAGTCGTAGATCATAACTTTGTAGCGGTAGCTTTTGATGCGTCAGGAGTAACAACAGGCCCGATAACAGTTCCCTTTATTATGGCACTTGGAATAGGTCTAGCAAGAAGTAGAGATGATGAAAATGCAAGTAATGATGCCTTTGGATTAATCTCATTATGTTCTATAGGACCAATATTAGCTGTTCTATTATTGAGTTTATTTTATAAACCAACGGATGCATATACAACAAGTACTAGTCTTTTAGAAATATCGAATATGCATGATGTAGGACAAGCTTTCTTAACAAATTTACCAGTATATTTTCATGAAGTATTTATTGCCTTTTTGCCAATAGTCGCGATATGTTTATTATTCCAAATCTTTACAAGAACATTTAGTAAACATGCATTAATGAAAATTACGATTGGTTTAGTTTATACATTCTTAGGTTTAGTTTTATTCCTTACTGCCGCAAATGTAGGTTTTATGTCTACTGGATCATTAATTGGTGAATATCTAGCATTAAGAAATCCATATTTATTAGTATTATTTGGGGCAATCATTGGCTACTTTATTGTTAAAGCAGAGCCTGCTGTAATTTTATTAACACATCAAGTAGAAGAAATTAGTAATGGCTCTATTTCTTCTAAAGCAATTGAACATGCCTTAAGTATAGGTATAGCTTGTTCGATAGCTTGTGCAATGTTTCGAATGATTCATCATATATCAATCTTGTATTTCTTAATTCCAGGATATGCAATTTCTATTCTTTTATCTTTTGTTGTGCCATCTATTTATACAGGTATTGCCTTTGACTCAGGTGGAGTTGCTTCTGGACCAATGACCGCAACATTTTTACTTCCTTTAGCAACAGGTGCTTGTAATAGTCTTGGTGGAAATATATTAACTGAAGCTTTTGGTATAGTAGCGATGGTTGCGATGACACCATTAATCACCATTCAAATACTAGGACTAATTAATACAATGCAAGTATATAAAACGAGTAGAATGGCATTTAATAAACTATGTGAAGATAATTTAAATATGATTTATTTTGAGGAAGAAGTATATGAATAAGACGATGTTAATTGTTTCCATTGTGGAAAGAGGTAAGGGTGATCAAACAATAGCGACATATAAAGATTTTGGTTGTTATCCATATATGAAATTTGTTGCGAGTGGTACAGCTAGTAGTGAGTTATTAGATGTATTAGGATTTGCGACAAGTAAAAGAACAATCGTTTTAAGTCTTATCGAAGAACACGAATCAAAAGTTTTTATGGAAGAATTACGTAAAAGAGATAAATTACGTTTACATACAAAAGGAATTGTATTTAGTGTACCAATGAATGGTATTTCTTCCTTATTGTATAAAATCGCTAATGATGTAGCGGTAACAGAACACGAGAAAGTAGAGGATTGTATGAATAATGATAGTTTAATCTTAATTAGTCTTAATCAAGGATATAGTGATGAAGTTATGATAACAGCGAAAAAGTATGGAGCTAGAGGTGGAACAGTATTTAAAGCAAACTTCAAGGATAATGATTATATTGCTCAAGAGTATCAAGTCGCATTCCAAAAAGAAAAAGAAATACTAGCAATAGTTGCCTCAAATGATATTAAGAAAGACATAATGAATCATATCCATGAGGAACATGGTTTAAATTCTAAAGCACAAGCATTACTTATATCATTACCAGTAAATGATAAAGTAATGCTGTAGAATAGAACTTAAGCTTTTCCAATACAATATGTTAATCCACCAATAATCATAGACATCGGTATTGTAGAAATGAGAGATAAGAAAAACCATTTCCAGTGAAATGCATAATCATGATAATCAGAAGTCATATCTTCAGTTCCAGGTATAATCCAGAACTTAGAATGACAAAACCAAAGGGAATCTATAAATAATGCATCAAATAAAGAAAACATGATGATAAAAAGATACGATTGTATAAATCCGTGAATAAAAGTCGTTTCTTTGTTTACACCACAAATGATAAATAAATTCATTAGTAACATAAGTGCTACACCAAGAGTTTTATAGAATTTAGCATTTTTAGTGATTTCCTTTTTTGTCGTTATGCCTATCTCTATACATCTATTTTGTATAGCAATAGGATAATTTTGAATTTGCGATTTAGCACCTTTCTTTACAAATAAGATGACTAGAAATTCAGAATATAGAAATGCGAAGCACAAAGCTTCCTTGAATATTTTAAGTGTCATAAAGCCTTCCTTAGTTATAGTTAGTTATAACTAACTGAAGTATAACATAGATAAAATAGATGTGTAGTAATTTGCTTATCCATTTGATTTATAAAGGATTAAAATGAATTACATAGGTGGATAAAATATGAAAAAAGAAAATAAAGGTGTTGTTCAGCTACCTGAAAAGCTTGGATATATGGCCTACTCAACTTCGGCTAATATCGTATTTAACTTTAAGAGTTTGTATTATTTGATTTTTCTAACAAACGTATTACAAATCCCTGTATTAACAGCAGGAACGATGATGACTTTAGGAACAATATGGGATGTTACAAATGACCCAATTATTGGTGTATTTGCTGGTAATGTTAAGTTCAAGTCTAAAGAAAAGATAAGACCATATTTGTTAATTATCGCTGTTCCTTGGGCACTAGGCTTAGTATTACTATTTACTGATTTTAACTTACCTCAAATTTTAGCGATTATTGTGAGTTTAGTTGTGTTCTTTTTCTATGAGATAGCAAATACGTTTAGAGGAATTGTATACAATGGACTAGGCGCATTAGCTAGTGATCGTGATGATGACCGTAAATCGATTAATTCTTTTAGGTCTCTAGGAGCTTGTCTAGGGTCAGGAATTGGTGCTGTTGCGGTAACACCTATTGTTAGATTATTTGGTGGTTTACAAGAAAAGAATGCAATTATTGGTAAAGGCGATGCGAAAGCATTATTCTTAACAGCATTAGTTATGGGTGCTTTATGTATCTTTGGATGTTTATTCCATTATTTTACTTCTAAAGAAAGAGTACATGAAAAGGAAGAACATGAAGATAAAGTATCGATTAAAGAAACATATAAGATGTTATTTAAATGTAAATCATGGGTATGGAATATGATCTATATCATGGGTTATGGAATATGTAATACGTTAATTATGTCCGCAATCAATTATTATGCAGCATATATTTTAGGTTCTAGTAGTAAAGCTACACCTATCTTAGCTTCTTATTTAGTTGTGTCATTAATTGTATCGATTATTACACCTAAGATAGATACATTACTTGGTAGAAAGAAAACAATGTATTTAGGGGTTATTTCTCAAATTATAGGTAAGCTTATCTTCATCATGAATCCATATAATGAAGCATTTATTTATATTAATGCGATTAGTGTTGGTTTTGGTGCAACAATTACATTTATTATGTTAAATCAAAATCGTAATAATATCTCTGATGTAATAGAAATACAAAATCATAGAAGATTAGACGCCATGGTTTCTACTGGTGATAACTTAGCAAGTAAACTAGCAGAAGCACTAGTTACTCAATTAATGGCTTTTGCCTTAGCTTCTGCAGGATTTAATGAGGCATTAAAGCTAAATCAAACAGTTGCGACAAAGAATGTTATATGTAACTTATTAGGCTTAATACCATGCATTGTCTTAGTTATCATGTTAATTACAATCAAGTTTATTGATATCGATAAAGAAAAGAAAGAATCTTTAGAAAGAGAAGGTTTAGTACAATGAATCCACATGCATTCATACAAGATGAAACATATATTAAAAGTTTAGAATCAATTAAAAGAGTAGATGAAAAGGGTTATTTATACCACATGGTATGTGATTATGATTACTACAAATTACCTCAACAATTATTAAAAGTGATAGATGCAGGATGTTCTACTTTCTTTACTCCTAATTTAGAAGGAGATTACTTACTATGTAGAAATTATGATTATGGTCACTTCCTTCATAATGATCGACATAATCCAAATACGGGTATTAATGTCATTGTAGAAAATAAGAATCCTAACGCTAAATATAAATCCATTGGTGTATGTGATGCATTCTGGTTAGATTATCAAAATGGTACATACGCAGAAGGATGTTTAGATGATGGTAAGACAGATATTTCAGCTACCTTATTATGTCCATATCTATGTATGGATGGTATTAATGAAGAAGGATTAGGCGTAAGTATTATGGCTTTATCTGTTAATGCTAAGTGGGAAGAAATACCATATGAAGGATATGAAGATAGATTAAAATATGGTGTAAAACCTTATGTATTAGATAAAGCTGGAGAAGAACCATTAGAAGATTATATCTATGTAACAGATAATGGTATAGCAGTAAATACAGTAGATAAAAAAGCATGGATTGCTCATGCAGAAATGTGGCGTACAACCATGCCTAATAAAAAAACAGTCCTACCACCAATTCTGATGAGAATGATTTTAGATTCCTGTAAATCAGTCGAAGAAGGAATTGCCTTAGCAAATAACTTTAATGTGACTTCAACAGGTCCAGGTTCTGGTTATCATATTATGATTGTGGATAAAACAGGTAAATCTAGATTATTAGAGTGGGTAGATAATCAAATGAATGTGATTGATATTAATCATGCGACAAATCATTATGTATCTAAAGATGATGGATTCCATGGTAAATGTGGAAGAGATGAAGCCATTAAAGCTGGTCTATTTAGAACACAAAAAGGTGGTATGAGAGAAGATTATGCAATGCACCTAATGGCATTTATTTCTCAAAAACCTGATAATGGTAATGATAGAGGACAAACTCAATATTCTTGTATATATAATACAAAAAAATTAAGTTTAAAGATTTATTCCTTTGGTGATTTCACTAAATCTTGGGATTACTCATTATAACTAACAAGTCAATTAATACATATAAAAAGACTGTTACGAATTTCGTAGCAGTCTTTTATTAGTGTATAGATTAATCTTCAACAGATGTTCTAACTAAGTTATATCCACCTACATTACAACTTGTAGCTTCGTATATCTTGTTACCCCATCTATCAAATACATTTCCACATGTATCTGTTGTGAATGGTCCGCCATCGTCCCATCCACTACATTTAATTGTAATGGAACCAGGTGTTGTCGTAATCTTGTAGTTCTTTGTTACATCTTCTTCACCATTCATAATGATAACTTTATCAGAAGATGTAATTGAACCAGTAGATGTACCTTCATCTTTTCTAGATGCTCCAGCAGAAAGAGTAGCTGTATGACCACTTACTAATCCATGTGTATCATCTGTTAACTTAATTGTATAACCACCAACGGCTTGTTCCTTACCGTTATAAACTTTAGTAGCACTATTACCTACAAATTCAATTTCTCTTTGCTTAATGGAATATTTCTTAACAATCGTTCCAGAGTAGTTATCTTTACCAGTAATTGTTACTGTGATTTCACCATTCACATTTGTGAAGTCATCGATTTCAACTTGTTCACCAGTAGTAGGATCAGTAACAGTATATGTAACTGTATAATCTTTTCCTTCTTCTAATTTTGTGCCATCTGGTTTTGTTACTTCTGGAACAAACTTGTGTTCCTTACCATCATAGATAACATCTGTTGGGTCATCTACTTCTACTCCATTATAAGTAGGATCATCTTGTCCATCTTTATCCTTTGGACTAATAGATTGTGGAATGATTGTAAAATCACCTTTTATTACTGTAACAGTGTAGTTCGTATTTGATGTATATGTAACATCTAATACTTCTCTATATGTACCAGCGTTTTCAACATCCTTATTTGTTCTATAAGCAGTAATTGTACCTAAATCATCCTCTTTTACTAGGCCTTCTTGAGTAGCTGTAAATTCAGGATCAAGCTTATCATATACTTTACTTGCACTATCAACTGTAATTGTGACTGGTTTTGGAGTAATTTCATATGTCTTAGTGATTGTACCGGAGTAGTTATCTTTACCAGTAATCGTTACTGTGATTTCTCCATTAACATTTGTGAAGTCATCTATTTTAACTTGTTCACCAGTAGTAGGATCTTTAACAGTATAAGTAACTGTATAATCTTTTCCTTCTTCTAATTTTGAACCATGTGGTTTTGTTACTTCTGGAACAAACTTGTGTTCATTTCCATCATATGTAACATCTTGTGGGTTATTAACTTCTACTCCAGAATAAGTAGGATCATCTTTTCCTTCTTTATCCTTTGGACTAATAGATTGTGGAATAACACTCAATGTACCTTCAGTCTTTGTGATGGAATAGTTATCATCGTTATAATTTGTTTCTTTAGTATATGTAATTGTATTTGTTACTGGACTTTCTGAAACATTTGTTACAGAACCAGTAGCTGTTACATTACTTACTTCTCCATCAACAAATCCATCTCCACCAATTGTTACGTTTGGTTTTGTTAGTGGAGTTCCATCATATGTTTTTGATGCGGTTTCACTTGTTAATGTTACATTTCTTTTAGTAATTTGATAAGTTCTTGTGACTGTACCAGAGTAGTTATTAATACCAGTAATGTAGACTGTGATTTCTCCAACATTAGTGAAATTTGTAGTTACTGTATCACCTCTTGAGTATGTAACTGTATAATCAGTTCCTTCAGTTAATGGAGCATCGTTTTGGGTAGTTACTGTTGGTGACCACTCATGTGTGTTTCCATCATATTTAGAATTTTCAGGTGAGTTAACTTGTACACCACTATATGCTTCGTCTTTTGGAATAATTGATTGTGCTGAAATGACAAAGTCTGCAGGATTAGTTACTACTTTATAGTTACTATTTTCTGTATAACTTACTTTCAAATCATTTTTATATGTACCAACTGCTCCGCTTGTGCTTGTTCTTGATACAGTGATATCTCCTAAATCTTTTCCAATAATGCTATCGGAACCTTCACCATATATGCAATCAAAATTAGGATTATCTGCACCATATACTTTACTTGCAGGTAATGCATTAATTGTTACATTTCTTTGAGTAATATCATATGTTCTAGTAAATTTACCTGTATAGTTACCAATACCTTCAATTGTTATTGTAATAGTACCAACATTAGTGAAATCGTTAGTTGGCGTATTATCTCTTGTATATGTAACGGTATAATCTGTTTTTTCTACTAATGTTTTATCTATCTTAGTATCAGTTACAGTTAATACTTCTTTATATTCATTAGAATCATACTTATGGTTACTTGGTGTAGTTACTGTAATTCCTGTTTTTTGATCTTCAGGAGTATCAGCATCATCTGGAATAATTGATTTACCTGTTACTGTTAAAGTACCAATAGTACTATGACCTTCTTCATCTGTATCAACTACTGTATAGTTGCTTGAAGTAGCTGTACCCCAAACAACTTCATATGTATTCTTGCTTGATCCAACTGCTAGTTGACTACCTGTAACATTTAATGTAGCTGTTTCGTTATTTACAAGTCCTGTAATACTTGCACCTTCAGTTTTAGTTAATGCTGTACCATCATATACTTTAGTATCACTTGGTGTAGTCACTGTTAATGATGCAGGATTAATCTTAATTGTTCCATCTACCTTCGTAATGTTTAATTTATTAGTAACATCTTCATTAGCAGCATTCTTAATCACTAAGTTATCACATGTCGCAACTACGTCTGCTGTTGTTACATCAGTAGCTGTCGCATTTGATGTAGCAGTTACTAATGTATAACCTTTTGGTAACTTGCTTACTGTTACTGTTGCTGCGTGGGCTAGTCCATCATATGTAAATGTACCACCAGTTGTTGTTACAACGATTTTCTCAGCGTATTCTGAAACGGTTAAAGTGCCAATAGAATCTGAATCTGTTCCATGTGTATAGTTAGATTCTTTCGCTGTTCCATTCCATATTACTTGATATGTATTGTTACTTGATCCAACTGCTGTTTGACTACCTGTAACATTCAATGTAGCTGTTTCGTTATTTACAAGTCCTGTAATACTTGCACCTTCAGTTTTAGTTAATGCTGTACCATCATATACTTTTGTATCACTTGGTGTAGTTACATAGAAAGTTGCTGGTTTAATTTGATATGTTCTTGTGACTGTACCAGAGTAACTACCAATACCATTTACTGTTACAGTTACTGTACCAACATTTGTTGTATCGCCATTGAAACTTATAGTGTAATCAGTGTTTTCAGTTAATGGAGTACCATCCTCGGTAGTAACTGTTGGCGTATATTGTTGTAATAAGCCATTATATGTAACATCACTTAGAGTTGAAACGGTTATTTGACCGTATCCTTGGTCATCAGGATTAATTGATTGTTTAAATTTCCATGTACCAGTAAAAGTAATTATGCTTGGAGTAGAAGATGATGTTGAACTTTCTGGATTCCATCCTGTAAATTCCCAATATCCATTATCAACACTTATTTTAGTTGTTTCTATTGCTGTTGGGGTAACAGTAGTATTTAATTCAACTGTTTCATCACTTGGTAATAGACTAGTTACTGTATCTGGCAATTTAGAACCGTCAGCGCTTTGAAATGCATACTTAACAAGGGAAACATCTTTCTTATATTCAGGGTTTGGATCAGCTTCAGCTGTATCGCTTTCTGTGATTGTTGATGTAGTAGATATAGTTCCTTTTGTTAGACCATAACTACATAAATAAGATACGGAAGCATCAACTGTAAATTCTACACGTCCTTTTAACCAGTCATCATCTGTAATAACATATTCTATATAATTTGTTCCGTTTGTATATGTTCCATCTGATTGTTCTTTTAGCTCTTTATCAACAGTTTCACCATGTACACTAGTAAGCTTTACATTTTGAACTGTTGCATTTGTAACTGTTTCAGGTGTTACGACTACTTGGAAATATAATTTGTTACCAGGTAATAAATTTGTAAGGGAACCGGTATCACTATGATCTAATATTAGTCTTACAGTCATAGTTGGAACTTTAGCTGTTAAATCGAAATTCTGGTTTGCTGGGTCAGTTCCGTCAGCAGGTCTACTAAAACCAAAACATGCTACATATCCTGCTTTTCTTGCGGCTAAAATAACATTTTTTATACCTTTCCAATTACCTATACCCCCTGTATCGTCTAGATAATCGTCTGCCGAAAAAGTTTCATCATCCTTGTCACCTACTACCCATGCTTGCCCAGCACCAGAAGCACCTAAACCAGTAAATAAATGATTATCTTTTGGAGTGACAAAGAATAAAATATATCCAGGATTACTAGCATCTCTAAAATTATCTACTGTAAGACTAGTTGCATCATCAGCTACTTTTGTAAAGTTAATTGTACCAGTAGTATCGCTTTCACTATGCCAATTAAAATATGCAACCTCTACATTTGAAATTGATATTGGACTAAAAGTAAATGATGCAGCCTCATTTGCTTCATATTGATTTGTATTATCTTCAGTTTCTGGTAATCCATCAATATTTAATGTAATTGTTTTCTTGCCAATTGCTTCACTGCTAGTAGCATCAGCGTCACTAGCTAATACAATTGCATCAAATGTATAAGTCTCATTCTTTACAATATTAAATGTATAAGACTTTTCATCATCTGATGGATTAACTTCACTAAAACTACTTTCCATATATTCAGTTATAGTGTCGTTATTAGAAAAATCTAACTTTACGTCATCTTCTGTATCTACTGAAATCACTACTGTAGCAATAGATTTATCCTCATTATATGTAACTTCAGACTGAATGAATTCAGAATAATCTTTACTACTAACTTCTGTAGTATTTGAACTTACTGAACTAGTTTCTTCTTCAGCATAAACTTTGGTTACACTAATGTTTGAAGTGACTAACAGTAGTGTCAAAATAGTTTTTGTTATAGTTGAAAGGTTTTTACTTAATTGCATAATTGATTCTCCCCACTTCCTTATAAATAAGCATTATAAAAATGCTATAACACACATAATTATTGTACCTCTTTCAAAAGCTAAATATATAAAATATTTGATAAATACGCTTTTTTTACGACAAAATCGATAATCTGCAATAAATATATACGCAAAAAAATTAAAAATCCTCAAAAAAAGTTTGCTTTATAACCGAAATATAACCGGTGATCCATATAATAACCGTGTACTTAGAAAGGTATAAGACTATGAAGAAGAGATTTATAGCTATATTTATTGTCCTAGCAAGCTTGTTATTGCCGACAAGAATACACGCAGAAGATATTGATACAACAGAAGAACCAGTAACGATTCTAGATGAAGAAACACCAGAAAAAGCGAAGAAATCAAAGAATGATATGTATATTCCTCTCTTACTAGTAACATTTGGATTGCTAGGAACATATTGGTATGTCACAAAAACAAAACAAGATGTGAACTTACAAGTGAATAGTGCATATCGAAATGATGATGGAAGTTTTACGGTAAGTTTAGGATATAAAAATCCTAAGAAAGAGAAAATCAAGATTGAAACAAACAAAGTAAATGTTACCCATGGTACAGCAATCATCTTAAAGAATGAAGATATTGATTCATTAGAACCTGGTAAACATGAAGACGTGATTACAGCAGTAATCAATGAAGAAACGAATTTAGATTGGAAAATCAATGATAAATCGATATCCATTGATGGAAACAAGATTTTAAAGAAAGGAAGATAGGAGAATATGAAAAAGAATAAAAATATTGTAGGAAATGAATTATCAAAGTTAACTAAGATTACATTATCAGGATTAATGGTATTAACTTGTGCTCATTTCTCAAATGTTTCTGCGGAAGATACAGAAGTAACAGAAGAAGTAACAGTGGAAACTACTCCTACTTCAGAAGAAACTACAGAAGTAGTTGAAGAATACGTTGAAGAAACACTAGAAGAAACTGAGGAACCAACTATTGAGGCTACTCCTGAAGTAGTAGAAGAAACTACTCCTACACCAGAAGTAACACAAGTTGAACCTACAGAACAAACAGTGATTCCAACTGAAGAAACAGAGATTACAGGAACTACAGAAATTACTGTAGATACAGATGAAGCTTATGAAGTTGTTGTTCCTGAAACAAAAGAGGAACCTGTAGAAACAGAAGATACAGAAGTTAGTGAAGAATTAAAATTAGATGAAATGACATCAGATGAATTATTTGCTTACATTATGAGCATTACTTCTGATGAATTAGAAGCTCTATATGATAAGTATCCTAACTTAGATGACTTAATGGCAAACTTCACTGAAGAACAACAAACTCAATTAAGTGAAAAGTTTGGAAATGCTGAAGAAAATATTGAAGTGGCTGATCCTTGGGGAGAGCAATGGGGTGGACAAGGTGGTCAATCAGAACAACGTAGATCAAAATCCGCAACATTCACATCAAACATTTCAAACGCAGATGTAGTTTACTTCTTTTGGCATAAAGAAAATGATACAAGAAATGTGACACTAAATTCTCTAACTAGTGCTGGCTTAACAATTGATGATTTTGCATCAAGAGAAAATCAAAATGGTTATATTGTATTTTTTGTAAAACCAGATGCTAACTATTTAATTAATGGTATGGGGGCTTCAGGAAATGATGACATCTATCCTATTGGTACAACTGATTTTGGAAATATTTCAAGATATCCAGGATTAGCTAATGTAGTTAAAGTCGCAAAAGAAGCAGGTTATGTTGCTTGTTTTGGATATTCAAGAAGTTATAGTAGCCAAGAATCTAATATTAATGCGAACATTACAATTCAAGGACAACAACCAAGCGTTGCCGTATCTGCTACAGCGAATAAAACTACAGATGTAAAACCTGGTGATGTAATTACATTCACAGTAACAATTACTCCTGAAGTTTTAGCAAAAACAAGTGTTTCAAATGTAACTGTTACATCCGCAAAGATTAATGGAACAGATGTTACAATCGAAAACTTAGCAGGTAATACAGATGGAACATATACAGGAACAGTAACTTACACTGTTACAGAAGCAGATTGTGCTAGTGGTAAAGTGACATTAGCTGTTGAAACTGCTACAAAGTATAACGCAAGTGTAACAAGTACAGGACAAGGTGCTGCTATTAGTACTGAAGTTACAATTCCTGGTAGTGCTTCAACAGAATGTTCTATTGCTACAAAGAACCAAGTACAATATGTATTCGTTTCTGCTACAGAAGGAAAAACATTACCAAGTGAAGTGACTAAATATACTCCTAGTGATTCAAATACTTATTACAAAGGTGCTATAGTAAATGCTCAAACTCCTAAAAAAACAACTGTAGAAGTTAACGAAGGAACTTGGACATTTAAAGGTTGGGATGCTTCTTCTAAAACAATGACAGATGAAGGTATTAAATTTACTGGATCATGGTCATTTACAGAAAAGAAAGGTACTGCTGGATATTACTTAGCATTAAGTACTGCTAAATGGAATACACCAACAGGTATTACAGCTTATCAAGATGGTGACAAAACAAAATACTATTACGACAAGAAATTTGCTAAGGACGATACATTTACAGTGGTAGATGTAACTCCAGAAGCTCCAGGTTATGTGTTTATTGGTTGGTTAGATAAAGAAAGAAAAACTGAAGGTAAAAAGTATGCTGCTACAATTCGTCAAGCAGGAGATACTGTTACATATATCTTTAAGGATGCTCAAACATATACTTTAGATGCATTATGGGCAAGTATTTCTGTAACAGGCTATGAAGGCACATATGATGGTGAAGCTCATACAATTAGTAGTGCAGATATTGCAATTAATGAAGGTACACAATTAGACGAAAAATACATAAAACAAGCTAAAGATTTAATTACTGAAGGTACATTAATGTATTCTACAGACAATAAAACTTGGTCTAAAGAAAAACCTACTTTCACTAATGCTGGTACATATACAGTATATGTAAAAGAAGTAGTTACTTTAGGTGGAGAAGAAAAAACTTTAGTTGGTCAAGGTACAGTCAAAATTAATCCACGTGAAATCACGATTACAGCAGGAAGTGCTAGTAAGACATATGATGGAACTGAATTAACTAAAAATAGTTATGAAATTACTTCAGGAAGCTTAGTAGGAAGTGATGAAATTACTAGTGTAACAGTAACAGGTAGTATTACTAGTGTTGGAAAAGTAAATAATATTGCAAGTGATGCTGTTATTCATACAGGTTCAAAAGATAACTATACAGTTACATATGCACCAGGAACATTAGAAATTACTCGTAAAGCAGTAACCGTAACAGCTGATGATAAATCTAAGACATATGGTGCTACAGATCCTGAACTTACTGCTACAATAACTGGCACAATTGGAACAGATACAGTTACTTATACATTATATAGAGCTGAAAGTGAAGCAGTAGGAACATATACAATTACAGCGAGTGGTGAAGCTACTCAAGGTAACTACACAGTTACATATGAAACAGGTACGTTAACAATTAATCCAGTTGAAGGAATGCAAGTAGGCACATTATCTGATGTTGTATACAACGGCCAAGAACAAAAACAAGCTCCAACAGTTACAGATGCTAATGGAAATACATTAGTAGAAAATAGAGATTATGAATTAACTTATAGTGATGATGTGACTAATGTTGGAACAGTTACAGTTACAGTAAAAGGCAAAGGCAACTATACAGGAACAGAAACTAGAACTTACCAAATCACTCCAGTAGCAGTAAAAGTTAAAGCTGATAATAAATCTAAGACATATGGTGAAGCTGATCCTACATTTACTGCTACAGCTACAGGACTAATTGGGGAAGATACAGTTAGTTATACATTCTCTAGAGAAGAAGGAGAAGCAGTAGGTGAATATGTCATTACAGTAACTGGTAATGAAACTCAAGGTAACTACAAAGTTACATATGAAACTGGTAAATTAGCAATTAATCCAGTTGATGGAATGCAAGTAGGTACATTATCTAATGTTGTATACAATGGACAAGAACAAAAACAAGCTCCAACAGTTACAGATGCTAAAGGAAATACATTAGTAGAAAATACTGATTATGAATTAACTTATAGTGATGATGTGACTAATGTTGGAACAGTTACAGTTACAGTAAAAGGTATTGGAAACTATAAAGGTGAATTTACAAGAACTTACGATATTACTCCAGTAACAGTAAAAGTTACAGCAGAACCAATGACTAAGACATATGGTGAAGCTGACCCAACATTTACTGCTAAAGTGGAAGGTACTATTGGAAAAGATACAGTTACTTATACATTATCTAGAGATGCAGGTGAAGATGTTATAGATAATGGCTATAAAATTTCACCTAAGGGAAACACAACACAAGGTAACTATGTGGTTGAATACGCTTCTAGTACGTTAACAATTACACCTAGAACTTATACTGTTACAACTAACAGTGCTACTAAGGTATATGATGGAACA
>CAVCUC010000041.1:0-19524 GCA_963605225.1 bacterium | reverse complement strand
TATTTGCCGTAGTAAGTGTTATTTCACTAGTATTAGGTAGAAAATATCATGAAGATGAAGAAGACGAAGAAGGATATTCTGAGTACTAATCAATAAAAATAAAGATTGAAGTTGATGGCAAGTAAGTCATTGTACTTCAATCTTTTTAAATTAACTTTTGTATTAGAAGTAATCACTATAGTTTTAAGAGTGAGCAAATAAAAAATATCTTAACAAAAGGGGGGATGCTAAGATATTTTTCATTTGAAAAAATTTACTTTAAAAAGGGAGGGATATCAGATAGGTTTATCTATCTGACAGTTATTATGTTACTAGTAATTTCTGTTTCATTTGTGTTTGAAGACTGAATAAAATGTGAATCATTTTGTGAGAGTATGTGAAGCGACAAAGACAATGTTATTTACGCGTGTTATAATTTTACATATGCAAAAAGGTAAATTTATAACATTTGAAGGGCCTGATGGATCAGGTAAAACAACGGTTAGTACAGCTGTTGTGGAAAAATTAAAAGAAGCAGGTGTTCCTGTTTTATATTCACGTGAACCTGGTGGTAGTAGTATTGCGGAACAAATTCGTGATGTAATCTTAGATCCTAAGAATACTGCTATGGATGCACGTACAGAAGCTTTATTATATGCTGCAAGTCGTAGACAACATTTAAAGGAGATTATTGAACCAGCACTAGATAAAGGAATCAATGTCATATGTGATCGTTTTATTGATAGCTCTTTAGCTTATCAAGGATATGGTAGACATATTGGTGAACAAGAAGTATATCAAATCAATGAGTTTGCGATTGAATCACATATGCCAGATAAAACAATTTTCTTGAAGATATCTGCAGAAGAAGGATTAGCACGTATTCAAAATCGTTCCTTCTTAGATCGTCTAGACCAAGAATCAATTACATTCCATGATGATGTATTTAATGGATATGAGAAAGTTGTGGAAAAATATAAAGAACGCATGATTATTGTAGATGCTTCAAAAGATGTAGAAACAGTCATTGATGATGCGTATAAAGCTGTAATGGAGATATTAAATGCCTAAAGAAGTAGCACCTATTAGGGAAGATACAGAAAAAGAATATAACGAAAGAATCTATAACAGAAAACGTTTAGAAGAGAATGAATCTGTTGTATATCGCATGTTAGATCAAGCTTTGAAAGAAGATGAAATCTCACACGCATATCTTTTTTCTGGACCTGAAGGATGCTTAAAAAAAGAGGCAGGTATCTTATTTGCACAAAGTATTATTCTTGAAAAGAATAGCTTAGTTCATGAAGAAGACTTAAATGATGAAGAAAAGAACATTGCTAGTAGAATTGTGACAGGGAACTACGCAGATTTTATCTTTTTAGATGGATATCGTAAAGAAGCGATTAGTAAAGATGAAATCAGTGAAATACAATCTCTTTTTTCTAAAACAAGTTCAGAAAAAAGTAATCGTAAATTCTATTTGATTGATCACTTTGAAAATATGAGTATTTCAGCAATGAATGCCATCTTAAAATTCTTAGAAGAACCAGAAGAAAATGTCTATGCTGTTTTAACAACAGATAATATCGATAGACTTTTACCTACGGTTATATCAAGATGCGTACTTGTTCCATTTCATCCTTTAAAGAAATCAACTTGTTACGCACAAGCAATATCTGAAGGACTAGATGAAGAAGATGCGTTCTTATTAACAAGAATTATCTCTAAGACAAGTGACTATATGTCTTTAGCAGTAAGCCAAGCATATCAAAATGCGAAGAGTATGTTGAAACAATATATTGGTATTCAAGGTAATCCAAGACTCATATTAGTAGACTATGACGTTCGCTATAAGTTACAAGCTAAAGATACAGATGGTAGTGCTAAAGATCAAAATATTGATCAAATCAAACTATTCTTAATGTTACTAAGTAAGTTTTATCGTGATGGGTTAACTAGTGTAGAAAATGCTCCTAGTTGGTACATTCATGCACTAGAAGAAGAAAAAAAGAATCACACACATGAGCAAAGAATTGCGTTAATTGATATAGCACAAAAAGAACTAAATCGTTGTAATCGTACGAATGATTTGAACTTATTGCTAGATCAAGCAATATATGAAATGGAGGAAGTAAAATATGGAAGAAACTATCCAAGAAACTGAAACAGTGGAAACAGTAGAAACAGTTGAAGAACAAGTTAAATATTCCTATGTTGTTCCAGTTAAATTTACAAATACGGGTAAACCATATTCCTTTGGAACAGAAAATCCTGATTTTAATACAGGTGATTATGTTGTTGTAGAAACAATACAAGGTATAGAAATGGGAATTGTACAAGCACCAAGCTTAAGTACAGAGAAATTCCCTAGTAGACATCCTTTAAGACCTATTTTACGTTTAGCTACAGATGAAGATAAACAAAATTATGAAGATAATAGTCGTTATGCGGATGAAGCTATCGTAGTATGTGAAGAAGAAATACAAGATTTGGGTTTAAATATGCACTTATTAAGTTGTTCATATTTATTAGACCGTTCCAAAGTATTATTTGTTTATACTGCTGAAGAAAGAGTCGATTTTAGAGAACTATTAAAAAGACTTGGTTCAAGATTACATTGTCGTATTGAACTTAGACAAATCGGTGAAAGAGACCAAGCAAAAATGGTTGGTGGTATAGGATTATGTGGTATGGAATGTTGTTGTTCTAGATTTAAGAGCCGTTTTGATAATATCTCTATTAATATGGCTAAGAACCAACAACTCGCTTTAAATATTGATAAGTTATCCGGTATGTGTGGAAAACTAATGTGCTGTCTAAAATATGAAAATGATATTTATACAGAACTTAATGAAGGACTACCTAAAGTTGGTGCACATATTGAATATGAAGGAGAAATCTTTAAGGTCACTTCACTAAATGTGATTAGTAAAGAAGCGAAAATTGAAAACAATGAAAAGTTCTTAACTTTATCTACAGATGAATTAAAAGAAAAAGCAATTGTTCGTAAAGGTGTATCTATCAAGCATACAGATAATGCTAAAAAAGAAAGAATTAGACAAGTAAAACAGGATGCTACAACTTCTAATATTGCTATTTCTAGTCTTTCTAAAGAAAGCCCAAAAGATGAGGTTAAGGTTAGTGAAAAAGAGAAGAGTAAGCCTCAATCTACAATTACTAAACGTGAATTTAAGAGTCAAAAAGATAACAACAAGAATAAGCGTCATGAACAAAATAATCATAGACCTCATCAACAACAACCAAAGGAACAAAAGCCAAGTAATATTACTGTAAGAAGTTTTAAGTCAAAGAAAAAAGAGGAACAGTAACGTGAAAAGACAGAAGAGCTTTGAAAATGAGAAACCTACATTATTCTTAGTGCCTACTCCTATTGGTAACTTGTCAGAAATGACACCAAGAGCGATAGAAGTACTAAATGATGTAGATGTCATTGCATGTGAGGATACGAGAACATCTGGTCAACTATTAAAACATTTTGATATTCATAAAAGACTTGTTTCTTATCAAAATTTTAATGAAGAGACTTCAGCAGATGGCCTAATTAACTTGTTATCTCAAGGACAAAATGTAGCTTTAATTAGTGATGCTGGTTATCCACTTATGTCTGATCCTGGTCAACGTGTAGTTCGTAAAGCAACAGAAGAAGGATATAACGTTGTACCACTATCAGGATGTAATGCAATGCTAAATGCTTTAGTTGCTAGTGGCCTAATCGTTCAACCATTTATCTTCATTGGCTTTTTACCACCTAGTTCTTCTCTATGTAAAAAGAAGCTACAAGAATACGTAGATTATCCAATGACACTTGTATTCTATGAAGCGCCTCATCGCATAGAAAAGATGCTTAAGGCATGTCTAGAAGTATTAGGAGATAGAGAATGTTCATTAGCGAGAGAATTAACTAAAGTACATGAAGAGTTTTTAAGAGGAACTATTTCAGAAATACTTCAAGAAATAGATGGCTTAAAAGGTGAGATGGTTGTATGTATCGCAGGCAATACAGAGGAAAAGAAAAAAGATGTTGATGCAGGCTTTATTCTTTCAACTGTTCAAGAAGCTATCGCGAGTGGTATGACTACATCAGATGCGATAAAAGATACAGCGAAGAAATTAAAATTACCAAAGAATAAAGTATATGAATTAGTTCATAGTCAAAATAAGGCTTAAGGGAAGAACTAGAAAGGAGGATATATGATTTATTTGTACAATTTCGGATTAGAAACAATATTTATATATGCTCTTGCGGCGATTCTACCAGCTTTATTATTAATTATTTATATTTATCGTCATGATAAGGTGGAGAAAGAACCACTAGGACTACTTGCTAAGTTATTTGTATGTGGTGTAATCAGTGCTGTTCCAGCAATTATATTAGAACTTATCGCTGATGAAGTAATTATTGTAGAAATGAATATTCATACACAATTTGAATATGGTGTAATTAGTGCTCTATTTGTAGGATTAATTGAAGAAGGTTGTAAGTTTTTCTTTCTCTATCGTAAAACATGGAAAAACGAAAATTTTAACTATACCTTTGATGGAATCGTCTATGCTGTAACGATATCACTAGGATTTGCGGCAATAGAAAACGTAATCTATGTATTTAGTTATGGCTTATCTTTAGCTTTAACACGAGCTTTAACAGCGATACCAGGACATATGTGTTTTGCTGTATTTATGGGATATTTCTATAGTCTAGCAAAGAAATATCGTACAAGAAAAAAGAATAAATTCTTATTTTTAAGTTACTTTGCGGCAGTAACATTACATACAATTTATGATGCAATATTATTAGTAGATAGTGAAATCTCTAGTGTTGTTTTCATGGTATTTATTATTGCGATGTACTTAGTTGTATACAAAAAAATTAAACAAGCATCTAGGAATGATGCTTACATGATATAAGCAGTGTATTAGACTGCTTTTTCTATTTGTGGAGGAAATATGGATTTTGTAGTAGGAAAAAAACTTCAAGGATTTGAAATTAAGAAAGTAGAAACAGTAGAAGATTGTGATGCGACATTAATCACGATGGAGCATGTACAAACTAAAGCGAAACTACTTTATTTAGATAGAAAAGAAGAAAATAAAACATTTTCTATTGCGTTTAAAACAATACCTGAAAATGATACAGGTGTATTTCATATACTTGAACACTCTGTTTTAAATGGATCAAGAAAGTATCCTGTAAAAGAACCTTTTGTAGAACTATTAAAAAGTAGTATGCAAACATTCTTAAATGCGATGACTTATCCTGATAAAACATTATTTCCAGTATCTAGCCGTAATGAAAAAGACTTTATGAATTTGATGGATACCTATCTTGATGCTGTATTTCATCCAGCTATTTATACAAATCCAAATATTTTCTATCAAGAAGGTTGGCATTATGAACTAGATTCTGTGGAAGATACACCATATTACAAAGGTGTTGTATATAGTGAAATGCAAGGGGCTTTCTCTTCACTTGATGAAGTCATTTTAAATGAAGCTAATGCTGTACTATTTAAAGACAATTGTTATAAGTATGAGTCTGGTGGAGATCCTAAGAAGATTGTTACATTAAGCTATGAAGATTTTATCAAGACACACCAAAAGTTTTATCATCCTTCTAATGCTTATATCTTCTTGGATGGTGAAATGGATATTGAAAAAGTATTAGAAAAGATTAATAACGAATACTTATCTGAATATGATTATCTAGATGTAAATTTTGATATTTCTTACCAAGAAGTTTTACCTGCTACTAGAAGCGTTAGAAAATATGAAATCGATGAAAATGATGATGACAGTAATCGAACAGTACTAGCCTTTGGTAAGATAGTTTGTGACTATACAGATGTAGAAAAATTAATTGCTTATAGTACTTTACAAGATTTACTCGTAGGTTCAAATAAAGCCATTCTAAATAAAGCATTACTGGATAAAAAACTATGCGAAGATGTTGAACTATCTATGATTGATGGCATCAAACAGCCATATCAATTGTTAATTGTTCGTAATACAAGTTTAGATAAAGAGGAAGAAATCAAGAAAGTCATTCATGATGAAATTGTTAAATTAATTGAAAATGGCATAGATGATGAAATGATTGAAGCAAGTCTTAACCAAATGGAATTTACATATCGTGAACCTAGTGAACCTTCAGGAGTAATCTATGTTGATAATGCATTAAGATCTTGGCTATATGGTGGAGACCCATTACTTTACTTAAATCGTTCTAAATCATATGAGAATTTAAGAAATAAAATTCATACAAGTTACTTTGTTGATTTACTAAAAGAATTTTTCTTAGATGAAGAACATCTTACAACATTTGTATTTGAACCTTCTAAGACTCTAGCGAAAGAAAGAGAAGAAGAAACACAAAAAGAATTAGAAGAAAAGAAAGCTAGTTTTACAAATGTACAAGACTATGTAGATTTATGTAAAAACTTACATGCTTGGCAAGAGACAAAAGATACAAAAGAAGTATTAGATACTCTACCTAAATTATCTCTAGAAGATATTCGTAAAGAAGCAGAACATTTAGAACCAGTAGAAACAAAAGTGAAGAATGTTCCAGTACTAGTTTATCCAGCAGAAAAAAGTGGTGTTGTATACATGAACCTATATTTCTCTATCGCTGGAGTAAAACTTGAGGATCTTACTTATGTACAATTCTTTGTACGTGTTTTAGGTGATTTACCTACAGAAAAGTATGATTTAGAAGAGTTAAATAAACGAATTCGTCGAGATATAGGTTCATTATCGATCTCTGCTAAAATTATGCCTCGCGTTGATGATTTGACAGCAGCTGTACCAATGATAGTTGTCTCAATTAGTGTATTAAAGCATAAGGTAAAAGAAGCGAAGGAACTAGTATTAGAAATATTACAACATACAAAATTTACGGAAGAAGATATCAAACCATTCTTAGCACAAGGTGTAGATTCCGCTAGACAAATGTTACAAGCAGGAGGTCATGTGATTGGTCAAATGCTTACACTATCTTCATTTAGTGGGGCAACACATGCGACAGATTATATGATTGGATATGACGCAATGAAGTGGGTATCAAACTTTAATGACCACTTTGATGAAGAAATTGATAATGTCATTGAGAAGTCATATCTATATCGTGATACATTCTTCTCTTCTTCTAGAATGTATGCAAGTGTTTCTGGTGAAGAAAATATTCCTTTAATCGAAGAATATATTGATAGCTTCCCTACAACACCATTTGAGAGATGCATTGTACATTATCCATTAAGAGAAAAGAAAGACTTAGGTATTGTGATTCCTTCACAAGTTTCCTATGTATCGATGTCTGGTTATATGGGACACGAAGAATATGTTGGAGAGATGAGTGTACTATCCCACATCTTACTCTATGAATACTTATGGAATGAAATAAGAGTAAAGAAAGGAGCATATGGAACAGCGTGTGCTATAGGAAATACAAGCCTAGTATCTGCATATACATATCGTGATCCTAGTCCTAAAACTTCTATTGAAACAATACGAAACATGTATACGTTTATTGATTCATTTGTTCAAGAACATCAAGATTTATCTACATATATCATTGGTTCATTAGCAAGTGGTGACTCACTTGTGACTCCAGCGAATAAGATTAGAAATGGCGATCGTTTATATTTTGGGGGAATTACATATGAATATCGTCAAAATAATCGTAATCATATCTTAGAGACAAAGCCTAGGGATTTAGAAAAACTAAAAGACGCTTTAAAAGATGCGCTAAAAGATGAAGCAGTTGTCGTGATTGGACCAAAAGAAGCGATATTATCGTGTGGTATTGCTGAAGAAAATATAGAAAAACTATGAGAATTGAATCATAGTAACTAAAATTTTGTATAATATTGTAGACGGAGGCGTAATTAAGTGAAAAACGCAATTATACTTGGAGCAGGTAAAGGAACAAGAATGCACTCTGATTTACCTAAGGTATTACATGAAGTATGTGGTGTACCAATGGTAAGTCTCATCATCAAGAACTTAAAAGAAGTTCAAGTGGATCATATCGTTACAGTAGTAGGATATGGACATGAACAAGTTGAAGAAAAACTACAAGGACAATGTGAATTTGCATTACAAGAACCACAACTTGGTACAGGACACGCTGTTAAGCAAGCGGACTCTTGCTTAAAAGGTAAGACAGGTAAAACAGTTGTAGTAAATGGGGATGCACCATGTATTCAACCAGAAACTTTTGAAGAGTTATTTAATACAGATGCGGATATGGCAGTATTAACAGTAACGCTAAAAGATGCGAAATCTTATGGAAGAGTCATTCGTAATGAATATAATGAAGTAGAAAAAATCGTTGAAGCGAAAGATTGCTCACCTAGTGAAAAAGAAGTAAAAGAAATCAATACAGGCATTTATATGTTTGATAATGAGCTCTTATTTACTTACTTAGATGAACTAAAAAATGATAATGCTCAACATGAATATTACATTACAGACCTAGTAGAAATCTTTAAGAATCACGGTAAGAAAGTTGTAGCTGTAGAAGCGAAGAGTGAAGAAGAAGTACAAGGTGTAAATGATAATGTTGAACTAGCTCACGCAAATAAATACATGAGACAAGTCATCAATGAGAAATGGATGAGACTTGGTGTGACATTAATTGACCCAGAACGTACATATATTGGACCAGATGTTACATTTGGACATGACGTTACAGTCTACCCAAATACTTATTTCTATGGTAAAACATCTATTGGTAATCATACAGTCATTACACCTGGAACATACTTAGACAATGCTAAGATTGGTGATGATTGCTTAATTGACTCTAGTGAAATTACAGACAGTGAAGTGAAGAATGATTGCCAAATTGGACCATATGCTCATTTCAGAATGAATAGTGTTATCGAAGAAAAGAATAGAATTGGTAACTTCGTAGAATTCAAGAATACACACTTTGGTGTAGATAGTAGATGTGCTCATCTAACATACCTTGGTGATAGTGATGTTGGTTCTAAAGTAAACATCGGTTGTGGAGTTATTACAGTTAACTATGATGGTGCAAATAAATACCATACAGTCATTAAAGATGGTGCCTTCATTGGTTCAAACTGTAATTTAATTGCCCCAGTAACAATTGGTGAAAATGCAGTTGTTGCGGCTGGATCTACAGCAACAAAAGATGTACCAGATACGGATATGGCAATTGGTAGAGTTAGACAAGAAAACAAAGCAGGATATGGTAAAGCATATCTAGATAGAAATCGTGCTAAAAAAGCAATGAGTAAGAAATAGGGAGAAATCAAATGGTAAAGGAAACGATTATTTTCGCACTTACATCAAGCGTAGATCTTGCAAGTAGAATTGCTGAAGATCTAGAATTACCTCTAGGCAAAATCAAAGTTGATCACTTCGCAGATGGTGAAATTCTTGTTACACCACAAGAAACAGTCAGAGGACGTTCAGTGTTCTTAGTACAATCAACATGTACTCCAGTAACAGAAAGATTAATGGAAGTACTAGTTTGTATCGATGCATTAAAACGTGCAAGTGCAGCTGAAATCAATGTCATCATGCCATACTATGGTTATGCTAGACAAGATCGTAAAGCTGACTCACATCAACCAATTACAGCTAAGTTAGTAGCAGACTTACTACAAACAGCTGGAGCAAGCAGAATCTTAACAATTGATATTCACGCACCTCAAATCCAAGGATTCTTCAATATTCCTGTAGATGATTTAACAAGTGTACCAATGCTTGGTTACAACATCTTAAAGAATATTAAAGTAGAACCAGATAGCTTTGTCGTAGTTTCACCAGACCATGGTGGAGTAGTACGTGCAAGACGTTTAGCTGAAATTTTACACGCTCCTTTAGCAATTGTTGATAAACGTAGACCTCGTCCAAACGAAGTTGAAGCACAAAACGTTATTGGTGATGTAGAAGGTAAGACATGTATCGTTGTAGATGATATTTGTGATACAGCAGGATCTCTAGTGGCAGCTTGTAAGATTATTTCTGACCATGGTGCTAAAGCAGTATATGCTGCAGTAACTCATGGTATCTTCTCTAGAGATGCAATTGATAAGATTGAAAATTCACCTATTTCTCAAATCTATGTTACAGATACAATTCCTCTAACAGATGCCGCAAGTAAATGTGATAAGATTGTACAACTTTCTGTAGCAGATATGATTGCTCAAGCAATTGATGCAATTCAAAATCATAAGTCAGTATCCCGTGTATATGACTTATATGAAAGTAAGAAAGTACAAACTCTTTAATTAGTAAATCATAGATAAAATAAAAGGCAGATGAAACTTAGGAATCATCTGCTTTTTAAGTATGTAAGAGACTTTAAATAATCTTCTACGTTAATATATTCGATGTTATTGAAAATACTGTTTTCACCACGATAAAGAACTACTTTTCTTGTAATTTCTCCATAGCGATGCTCAACCATTGCACATTTATCTTGATCAATAAGATGGCGATATTGAGCTTGATCTTTTTCTTTACTATGTTTAATTTCATATAGTTCACAAGTTAGATTATCTTGATCATATACAACCATATCAAATTCACCTATCGGAAATTGTAGCTTAAATACTTTCTTGTTTGAACATGCAATAGTAGTTTCTAGTAATACAATTTCTTCCATCATTCGACCACGTATTTCATCAAGTAATCTATCTGTAATACGTTTTCTTTCGATTGCGGATACTTCTAGAAATTTAGAATCAAGCATTAGATTATCAATGATGGCACATGCTTCAGCGTAACGTAACCCAGGTTGTGTTATAACAGTTATTTTAGAGTTTTGTTTTACATCAGGTAAGAATTCTAAATCTATTTCATAAATTAAATCTAAAATTGTTAGATATTCTTTGATTTGTTGTAAATGAGCATCTTCAATTTCAATACTTTGATCTTCTTTATTTAAGATATCTAATATCTCCATCATCCCTTTAGTGACAGATTCTAAATTCATATGTTCTTTGATATCAATAGGATTCGTTCTATCTTTGAGAAGATTATTCGCAGTTAATGCAATATCATGAGATTTAAATGTACTTTCTATGACATCCCGAGTAAATTTATGATTCATTTGTTCGACAACTCTATTAATCACATTTGTTAATTCATTTTTTTCATATAAATCAAGCAATTTACGGAAGTGACCACCATATTCATACAACTTAAGTGAATGTTGAATGTTTCTAGCAATAGCAGTATCAACATATTCTTCAGTAGTTTTACTACTTGAAAATATAGAATTAGAGTTATAGTGATTTCCACTTAAACTCATGGTTCCACCATATCGAATATATTCATCAATTCCTTTGATACCTAATACATTTTCAAATTCACGATAAGGAATGAAAGTTGTATGTAATAGAATACAACGATCATAGAGTTGTTCTTGTTTGCTAAAGGCAAAGCCAAGAGAATCTGTACCGGACAAAACAATCTTCATTCCACTACTTGCATAGATATCAGAAAATATGGATGCATTTTCAATGAAGTCTTCTAACAAAGTAACTTCATCAATAAATATGTATCTATAATTTTTTTCTTTGAGTAGTTTTAAATCATGATTTAAATCAGATAATGTATCATTTGATTTCACTTGAATAAAAGCAGTATGTTTAAAATCAACATCAGTCATTTCAGAGATAACTTGACGGATTAAAGTCGTTTTTCCTGTTCTTCTTAGACCATATAAGATAAAAACCTTACCAACAATATCACCATAAATATAATCTTTAAGAGTTTGAATACATTCTCTTTGTTTATAGTTCTTTACGAAAGAAACTTGATCTTCTAATACACTACCAGTACATACAATTGTTTTATAAGAAGATTCGGATTTTTTAGATGGCTTCTTTATATCTTTTAGTTCTTTTTCTAATTCTTTTCTTTTTTCTATTTGACTAGATAAATCAGGTAATTGATCAAAACAGATATATTTCTCAGTTCGTTTGCCATTATGAATAATTCGATGATAATAGTAATCTTTGTCGTTAATTTTTTTCTTTGTGATATTTCCTTCAGGTAATCTAGCTATTTCTTTTTCTATGTCTGCTATTTTTTGATTGACTGTATCTTTACGCATATTGTATGGACCTCGAATTTAATTTTATTATACCACTTTGCAAAAATATTACGAAAGTGGTATAACGAAGATAATGAGTATAATCCGACACTTTTCACTCTTTATGTAGTACAGAAGGAATCGAATATTTGCTAATATGATATCAAAGAGGAAAATAATATGCTTTCTAGGTATAAGAATGGTGATAATAATTAAATGCTTAAGAGAAAAAAGAATATAGAAATCTAGAGGCACTAGTATGAACAAAATAATAGATAGAATAAGAAAGACGTTTGAACCCTTGCGTAAAGCATTAAATCCTATAGCTTGTGATAAAGAACTTATGGAATCTTTAAAAGAAGCACGTAAAACCTTTGGATATTATGAATATAATGGCGTGAGATACAAATTAACAAAAAGACAAATTGATTTATATGATGATTTTTGGATATTAGACAATTTCGCTTCAGCTATTGCAATAGTTGGTAGTGCAATTATTTGTGGCACAAAACTAACAATAATGAAAGTATTAGTTTTAGCTATTGTTATAATTACCTTATGTTACATAAATGGGCGTATATTAAAGAAAATACTAGATTTGGGAGAAAAACAGTAAAGCTGCATGAAAAGACAGAAAGAAATTAGTGGAAAAGAAAAGATTGGTAGAACGGTACTTCAACTATTAAATCGAAAAAGCATGAAACAAATTACAGTTGCTGAAGTATGTAGAACAGCAAAAATAAATCGATCAACTTTTTATTATTACTATTACAATATTAATGATGTTTTAAAAGATATTGTATTAGCTATTTCTTTTCCAATGAAAGATTTTTTTCATACTTATAATGAAAAAAACGAATGTAATTTCTTAAACATTAGTAATGATGAACAAGAAAAGGTTTTACTACAAGAATTCTGGCCTGAAAATCTAAGACGTATAAAAGAAAATAAAGAAATATATAAAATAATCATGGATAATAGTTCTTTATTTGATTTTCAAAATGAAAATAAACTAATTTACTCATATTTCTTTGAAAAAATGCTAAATGAAATAGAAATAGAAGAAGATAAAAAGGAAGTTGTATTTTTGTTTTATTTTTCTGGTGAATTATCAATAATTTATCGATGGATTTTAACTGGATGTAAAGAGCCAATAGATAAAATAATAGATAATATTTATTATGCGGAACATATAACTTTTGATCTTCTACGAAAGAGTGGATATGAATAACAAATATTTAGATAAGTTTTATGCGATAACAAAACCATTTAGGGATTTCTTTTACCCTGAAGACCATGCGAATTTTGTTGAAGCATTTCGAGTGGCATTAAAACATAAAGATGATGTATATGTATTTGACAATAAAAAAAGAAAAATAACTAGTTATCAAAAAGTTATTTTTCAAAAATATAAAGTAATAAGATTTCTAATTGGTATTGATCCATTTGTTATGTATATACAAGATAAGATTGATTCGGCAGTTGGAAGAGTTACTGTTTTCATGGTATCAGTCTTAATCATGCACTATATATGTGGAGTGTATTTACGTAAAATGTTAAAAGATAGTGATCAAAATATTATTTACTAACTTTAATATTAAACTCGCCTGGTTGGAATCTAGGACATACATTTTCTTTTGTTGCGATAACACTTGATGCAAGTTTTGTGCCAATCAAACAAGCTTGTTCAAGTGTTTTATTGTATGTTAGACCAATGGCAACACCAGCAAAGAAGGCATCTCCTGCTCCAGTTGTATCGACTACTGCTGTTCTTTGTGGTGGACAAATACCATAACCATTTTCATCACTATAGATAGCTCCATCTTCTCCTAGAGTGACAACAATTTTAGGGTAGTGAGCATTTTTAGCGTTTTCAGCGATAACATCAGATAATTCAGAAAGAGAATAATTACTATAATCAGCTGAGAAAAGAATTTCAGCTTCTTGAAGATTACATACGACACATCCTGTTCTCTTCATTAAGTCACGTCTTTCCATTGCAATAGACATATTAGATACTACAGCATATACCTTCTTATTATATTTATCGGCTAATTCAAAGATTCTATTCAATAAATCAGCTTCCATATCAATTTCCACAACGACACTATCTGCTTGAGAAATGATTTCATCTCCATATTGTTCTAATGTTTCCGCAATAGCAGCTAAATCAGGACGCTTAGAAATAGAGGCAACAACATCACCTTCATTGTTGAATATTGCTAGCCAAGTGCCTAAACCATCTTCTGTTCTTTGAATATATTGGGTGTTTACCTTATGACGATTTAGCTTGTCGATAACATCAGCACCAATACCTGTTTGATCGACAACAGAAACAAATGTAGGTCTTAATTCTACATTAGCGATATCTTCTACTACATTTCTAGATACACCACCATGTGTTTGAATTACTTTACCTGCATTTCTTCCATCTTGAACAAATTGATTGATTGGATATCCTTTGATATCAACAAAAACAGCTCCAAATACAACAATCCCCATAATTAACCCTTCCTTAACAACGATTTTACAATTTTATCATAGGGAACATAAAAAAAGAACATACGAATATGTTCTTTCTTTCGATCTATGTCGTTTTATCCTTAATTAAAGTTTTACAACGTTAGATGCTTGAGGACCGCGGTCACTCTGAGTTACGTCGAAGCTAACTGCTTGACCTTCGTCTAGAGTTTTGAAGCCTTCACCTTGAATTGCGGAATAATGAACGAAAATGTCTGTTCCATCGCTAGATGTGATGAATCCATAACCTTTTTCAGCATTGAACCACTTAACTTTGCCTGTTGCCATTACGATTGATTCTCCTCTTCTATCGCATTCTATTACCTTTAATTAGGATAATGAATACTACAATGAAAGATACCATCTTAGAATGAAACATTCAAGAAAAATTTGAAAAACCTGAAAATATTTTTAGATGAATTGGGATAAAAAATCTAATTTTGAGCACAACAAGTGATAAAAAAGGAATAAGTGTAGTTTTTGGATATGCAAAAATAGGAATAAGTGTATATTTTTGCTAATAAAAATAAGGAATAAGTGTAAAATATAGTTAGGATAGGAGAAATAACATGTTAAAAAGAAAGATTGCGGTTGATATCGAAAATTATTTGAAGTCTAATTCTAATAAGATTTTGCTTGTAGATGGTGCTAGACAAATTGGTAAAACTTTTATCATCAATGAAGTAGGTAATAGATTATTTGAAAATTATATTGAGATAAACTTTGCAGAAGACTCAATTACAAATCATTTATTTGAAAATATAGGGACGGTTGAAGATTTTTACCTACAAGTAAGTGCTTTATATGGTGAAAAGATGAAGGATAAAAATAACACTTTAATCTTTATCGATGAAATTCAAACGTATCCTAAATTTTTAACATTATTGAAATTCTTGAAAAAAGATGATCGATATACATATATTGCTAGTGGTTCTTTATTAGGCGTAGCTCTTGCTGAAACTAATTCAATTCCTATAGGAAGCATTCAAACTTTAAGAATGTATCCACTTGATTTTGAAGAATGGTTATACGCTAATGGAGTAGGAGAAGAAGTTATTTTAAAAATGAAAGATTCTTTTTTGAAAAGAGAATCTTTATCGGAATCATTACACAATAAAATGATGGACTTGTTTAAAAAATATTTGATTGTAGGTGGTATGCCTGATGCAATTAATTCATATTTAGAAACAAAAAATATTTGGCAAGTAAGAAGTATTCAAGAAGATATTCATAATTACTATGCGATAGATGCTTCAAAATATGATGAAGAAAGAAAACTAAAGATTAGAAGGATATATGAAATGGTTCCTTCAAACTTAGAAAATAAGAAGAAAAGATTGGTTATAAAAAATATTGAAGATAAAAAAGGAAAAAGATATTCAGATTATGAAGAGGAGTTTGAATATTTAATTCATTCTGGAATTACTTTAGAAGTTAAGGCAATATCTAATCCAAGTTTTCCATTGTTAGAAACATCTAGTAAAAATCTTTTGAAACTTTATTTGAATGATGTTGGTATTTTAACGAATATTCTTTATAAAAATAATATCAATGCGATACTTCATACTGAAACAAGTATTAATCTTGGTACAGTTTATGAAAGTGTTGTTGCCCAAGAATTAGCTGCTCATCATCATAAACTTTTCTATTATGATAATAAATCTAAAGGAGAAGTTGATTTCTTAATAGATGATTATGACAATCTTTGCGTTTGCCCAATTGAAATAAAATCAGGTAAAAATTATAAGATTCATAGTGCAATTGATACATTTATAAATAATCGAGATTACAACGTGAAATATGGCTATGTTTTCTCAAACGCAAGAGAAGTTGAGATAGAAAATAAAATCATCTATACGCCAATCTATAACGTGATGTTTATTTAATTCTAAGTGCTTTTTATGTATAATTAAATAGATATAAACAAGTAACACGTGGAGGTTATGATGGAAAATAAAAAACCGTATTATTTAACAACAGCGATTACATATACATCTGGTAAACCACATATTGGTAATGTATATGAAATTGTTTTAGCAGATGCTATTTGCCGTTATAAAAGAATGACAGGATATGATGTTCGTTTCCAAACAGGTACAGATGAACATGGTCAAAAAGTAGAAGAAAAAGCAAAAGCAGAAGGTGTAACACCTAAAGAATTCGTAGATAGAGTAGCAGGAATTGTTAAAGATCAATTCGATTGTATGAATGTTACATATGACAAGTTCATTCGTACAACAGATGCTGATCATGAAAAACAAGTTCAAAAGATTTTCCGTAAACTCTATGATAAAGGTGATATCTATAAAGGATATTACGAAGGCATGTATTGCCAAGAATGTGAAGCATTCTATACAAAGAGTCAATTAACAGAAGAAGGTAAGTGCCCAATCTGTGGAAGTGAAGTTAAACCAATGAAGGAAGAAGCTTACTTCTTTAAGATGAGCAAATACGCTGATGAACTATTAGATTATATTGAAAGTCATCCTGATTTCATTCAACCAGAATCTCGTAAGAATGAAATGATTAATAATTTTATTAAACCAGGACTTCAAGATTTATGTGTATCACGTACTTCATTTAAATGGGGTATTCCAGTAGATTTTGATCCAGGACATGTTGTATATGTTTGGATTGATGCATTAACAAACTATATTACTGGTTTAGGATATGATGCGGATGGAAACAGTGATCCAATGTATAAGAAATATTGGCCAGTTGATTTACATTTAATTGGTAAAGATATCATGCGTTTCCATACAATTTATTGGCCAATTATGTTAATGGCACTTGGTGAACCACTACCTAAGAAGATCTTTGGCCACCCATGGCTATTAACTGGTGATTCTAAGATGTCTAAGAGTAAAGGTAATGTTATTTACGCTGATGACTTAGTAGGATTATTTGGACAAGATGCTGTACGTTATATCATGTTACATGAAATGCCATTTGCTCAAGATGGGCATGTTACATACGAATTGATGATTGAAAGAATCAACAGTGATTTAGCAAATAAATTAGGTAACTTAGTTAACCGTACTTTATCTATGCAAAATAAATACTTCAATGGTGAAGTAACAAACACTGAAGTGAACGAGCCTATTGATGATGAATTAAAAGAATTAACAATGGCTACAGTAAAGAGCGTAGATGAAAAGATGGATGAATTACGTGTTGCGGACGCAATCAGTGATATCTTTAACTTACTAGGACGTTGTAATAAATATATTGACGAAACAACACCTTGGGCTTTGGCTAAAGATCCAGATAAGATTTCTCGTCTAGCTACTGTACTATATAACTTATTAGAAGCTATTCGTATTTCTGCAGTACTATTAGAACCATTCTTACCTACAACAAGTGAAAAGATTTTAAATCAATTAAATACAGACCAACGTGATATTGAATCTGTACAAACATTTGGTGGTTTAGCAAATGGTACAAAAATAACAGAAAAACCAGAAATCTTATTCCAACGTTTAGATGAAAAAGAAGTTATGGCTAAAGTAAATGCAATTCAAGAAAAGATTGCTAAGGCTAGAAAAGTAGAAAGCCAAAAGAAAGCCATGATTGATAAGAATGAATTTGATAAAGTGGATTTAAGAGTTGGTAGAGTTATTGCTTGTGAGAAACATCCAGACAGTGATAAGCTACTAATCTTAAAAGTAGACTTAGGTGAAGATAAGCCAAGACAAATTGTTTCTGGTATTGCGAAGAGTTATACAGCAGGACAAATGATTGGTAAGTCATTAATTGTCGTTGCGAACTTAAAACCAGCAATTATTTGTGGTGTTGAAAGCAATGGTATGTTACTAGCTGGTAAAGATGAAAGTGATCTAGCAGTAGCAGAAGTAAATGGTTTACAACCAGGAACAAAGATTTATTAATAAGCATGGGCATGTTTTCATGCCCTTTTCAAAAGAGGAAATATGCAAACATATACGATTGTACATAGATTAGATGAATTATCCGAACATATCGCCAATACATTAGATGAAACGATGAAGAAAGAAAATCGTATTCGGGATGATATTCACCCTGAAGTAGTATTTGTTATTGGTGGAGATGGTACATTTCTATATGCTGTACATCAATATATAGATAGAATAGAACACATTAAATTCTATGGTTTGCATACAGGTACACTAGGTTTTTTCACAGATTATAACGACTCGGAATATGATACATTTGTGTCACAATTTCTAAATCATGAATTATCTGTAGTAAGTTTTCCACTATTAAAAATCGATACAGGTAAAGATACATATTATGCATTAAATGAAATGCGTATAGAAAATGTCGCTCGTACACAAGTATTAGATATATCTGTAGACCATGATTACTTCGAAGAATTTAGAGGAACAGGAATATGTGTTGCGACACAACTTGGTAGTACAGCATATAATCGTTCACTTGGTGGAGCAGTTATTGTGGAAGGAATGAATGCAATTGTGATGAGTGAGATAGCGGGTATTCATCATAGTAAGTATCGTTCTTTAGGCTCACCAATTGTGATGAAAGGTAGTACTTGTATTACGCTTGAATCAGATAATTTCTCTAAAGCAATATTAGGTGTAGATTCTGATATTTATACGATAGATGATTGTAAAAAAATTCAAGTGGAAACAAGTCGTGAAAAGAAAGTAAATTTATTAAGATGTAGAAATATATCTTACTTTAAGCGTTTGAAGAGTTTGTTTTAAAGAAGGTTGGGTAAAAAATGAAATGGCATTCATTATTTGAATTATTAATATTTCCAATAGGCGTTCTAATGGTTGCGACCGTGATGATTGGTTTGAGTAATTTAATTACTAGCCCAACTTTTGCGATGTTTTATTCCATTAAAAATGATTTGATTATTGTACTAGCAGAAGCAGTGTCTAGAGTAGGTACATTCTTAATTGTGAATTTCCCATTAATCTTTTTGTTACGTA
>CAVCUC010000040.1:0-20210 GCA_963605225.1 bacterium | reverse complement strand
AACTAGATTAAAAGGCCTAACCCCTTGCCAAGCAAGAAATCAAGCCTTACAATCAGCAATATAACAAAGTGTTCAAATAATTGGGTTCACTTCAAATTTCCCTTTTTTCTTTTCATCCATATAATAAAACTATGAAAAAAGAAAAACAGAAAACAAATGATTTAAATCAAAAGATTCGTTATCGTTATAGCAATATTGTCCAGGAAATAAATGAATTAGAAAATGACACTCGTGAAACATTGAATTCGCAATATGATGCTCTAGCAAAAAGCACTTCTGAAGGCATATCTAACATGCCTAGATTAAAGAATGCAATGCTAGAAGAAGCGGATTTGCTATATCACGCAAGTGAACATTTTGCTCGGTTTTCTATACAAGCTCGTGATCAATCTGATGAATTAAAAACAAGAGTAAAAGAAGCAGAACGTGCAGAAAAACAAATGTCTAAGAAACATCGCATCTTACCCGTTAAACCAACAAATGCCGAAATTGATTATGAAGAAAAAGTCACCAAGCATTTTGCTATTGGAGCTTCCTTCTATAAATTATTCTGGGTGTTTTTCATCGGTTGTTTTGGTGGTGTCGTAATCGAAACGATATGGTGTATCATCACTAGAGGACACTATGAAAGTAGAGTCGGTTTAATTTATGGCCCATTTAATTTAGTTTATGGTTTTGGAGCACTTGTCTTAACCTACTCGTTATATAAATACCGTAATCGCTCAGCTTTCTACTCGTTTATTGGTGGATTTATTAGCGGTTCTATTGTTGAATATCTATGCAGTTTCTTACAAGAAATGGCATTTGGTTCTACAAGTTGGGACTATAGTGCTAGACCTTTTAATCTAAATGGTAGAATCTGTTTAGAATACTCTATCTTTTGGGGATTACTTGGTATATTTTGGATCAAAACAATTTATCCCTATATGTCTACTTGGATATTGAAAATACCTAATAAAATTGGTAAACCATTAACGCGTATCTTATTAGTCTTTATGATATTTAATTCATTCATGTCTGCTTCAACCGTCAAAAGATGGTATGACCGTACAAATGGCGTTTCTTCTCACAATGTTTTTGAAACATACATTGATGAACATTATCCTGATAAACGCATGGAAAAAATATATGCAAATCTCGAGTTTAAATAGACTTCTCTGAAGTCTATTTTTTATCTCTTTTTTACATATAAGAATGAGCCTAGCGCTGATAATAAGAAAATAACGGAAGCCATGATAAATGGAAGTGTTGGTTCAATATCGTAAATAAATCCTGCAATTAATGCACCAAAAATCATTCCTAAAGAACGCATAGCTGTACTATATCCCATAACTAAACCACTGTTTTCTTTTGTACAACTCATCGCTGATAAATTCTGTAATACTGGTAAATATATAGAGTTAGTCGCATAGTATATTGTCGCAATCACTAACACTGCCCAAATATTATCTACTTTCACAAAGGCAAATAGTAATACAAAGCATGTAAGGAAGATGACTACTAGGCTCTTTGCTAAATCCTTTTTTTGTTGAATATAGATTGCTATTGTCATATTTACCGCAAAACACGCAATACCTGTAGCTGCCTTGATATAGCCATTATAGGAAGGTTTAAAGTTAAAGATATCTTTAATATAGTAATTAAATGTTTGATCATATGCTGTAGAAGCTAAGCTAGCCACAAATGTTACAACAAATAAAATACCTAGTAGTAATGTAATAAATTCTTTTCCTTCAAAGAAGATTTTAAATGGATTAACATCTTTTAAAGTAATCTCAACATGTTCTTGTTTCTCACAATCAACACTCAAGAAATACGTTAATACGCTCGCTACTAGTAGAAAGAATATTTGTAAATAGAAGGAATAATAAATAGAGAAATCACCAATCACACCACCTAATAAATAGCCAAATGTCGCAAATACAGTTTGTACTGTTGTATACAAAGTTAAGTTTTTTCCTTGATCCTTTTCATCAGAAATACGAAGAATATATGTTAATGCTGAAACAACGTAAAAGCTTACTGAAGCCCCACAAAATAATCTAGCAATAACAATCATCACTTCTGTTTTAGACATCATGAAAAAGAATTGTCCTAATGCATATAGTGCAAGTCCCATTGTCATTTCTTTTCTTTCCCCAATGCTCTTAGTCAATTTACCAACAAGTGGTGATAATAAGAATTGTCCTGTAGACATTGCCGCAAAAGCTACACCAAACATGTAATTCCCTAAATTTAATTCTTTAATAAAAGTTGGTGTAACAGGATGCGCCAAGTTCATCGATAAATTCGTTAACATGGATATACAAAGAAAATAAAAAAATGCCTTATTCTTCCTTTTCATGAAAAATCCCCCTAAAAGTTATGATTATTATTATAATTGTTTAGCGAGGTATTTTATGAATTTTATTTTGATTTACATCTTATTTGAAGCATTTTCTTTTCTTTATAGTGCTTTCTTAAATAGAATGATTGATAAACAACGAGCTTTACCACTACCAGAAGAAGTAAGTGACGTTTATGATGAAGACCGTTATGCAACATTTTTAGCTTATAAAAGTGATATCAGAAAACACAACACAAAATATGAGATTATCAATACATGTATTCTTTTTGGTTTAATCTTTTTAGGAACATACAAATGGATTGATTCCATTAGCCATAACAATGAATATCTAGTTGCCTTATATTCTTATCTCATTTTCACAATTCTCGCTTTACCAATCAGTTATTACAAACAATATGTATTTACTTTTAAAATCTCAGAGAAATACAAATTAAACAAAAAGACAAAGAAAGAATTTAATAAAGATTTCTTATTAAATGAAATTCCTGCAGAAATCATTTGCGTGCTCACTTTATTTCTTCTAATTGCAATTGTGCATTTTATTTCTAATTCTAATTTGTATCCAATGTCCTTAACAAAAGCTGTAATCATTGCGGTAATTGTCGCAATAGTCGTACTTATTGCCATGTTACTCATTACGCTTATTTCACTTCTTATCTTTAGAAAAACGTATACCTTTGTAGAGATGGAAGATAATGCATTAAAACATAAGATTTATGATTTATTAAAAGGTGTAAAAAAGAAAATCTATCACATTTATGTTTATGATGAATCTAAAAAAAGTATTAGTAAAAATGCCTTTGTGTTACATCTTTTGTTCTATCGTGAAATCAGTATTGCGGATAACTTCATCAATGAAAATGATGAGGAAGAACTACTTGCTGTTCTTGCTCATGAAGTAGGTCATTTAAAGCATAAGAAAACTATCTTAGAGTATATATTTTATCTAGATAAAGCATTATGGTTTTGCTTATTAGTTTATTGCATTTATAACCCTGTATTATTAGAACAATTTGTTTCTTGGATTAATACTTCTTTTGGTATTCAAACAACAAATTATGTATTACTGATTACCGCAATAGGCACTTTTTTCTCTCCTATCAGTTTCTTAATCTCACTCTACTCAAACTATGTTAGTAGAGTCAATGAATATGAAGCTGATCAAAATGCCGTAAAAGAAGGATATGGTGAAGCATTAATCAAAACATTTAAAACACTTAGTAATGATGAACTCGTCGATGTTCATCCTTGTAAGTGGGTAGAAGTTACTGAATATAATCATCCAGGCATGACAAATAGAATTCGTGCAATACGAAAATCAATTCAATAACATTTAGATATATTTTTGAATTGTAGATAATAAAACATTTAAATCAATTGGTTTCGTTACATGGTCATTCATTCCCATCTTGAGTGACCTCTCTTTGTCTTCTGAGAAAGCATTCGCTGTCATCGCAATAATTGGTATATTCGCTTTTACTGTATCACTTAATTTACGTATCTTTTGGCATGCTTCATAACCATTCATAATTGGCATTTGTACATCCATTAATATTAAATCATAGTAATGAGAATCTACTTTTTCTAATTGTTCTATGCACTCTACACCATCTTTTGCTCTATCGACAATGATTCCTTCTTCACATAGTAATTCCATCGCAATCTCTGCATTTAAATCATTATCTTCCGCAAGTAAGATTCTCTTACCCTTGAATCTTTCATAATCAATATCACCAGAAATCACACGATTAATTTGTGTATCTTCTTCTAATGCAATTCGTGTTGGAATAGAGACAACAAATGTAGAACCTTTACCTAATGTACTTTCTACAGAAATTCCTCCACCCATTAAATCCACTAGTTTCTTAGCAATAGACATTCCTAGCCCAGAACCATCTATACCACTCACTGTCGAAGAATATTCTCTAGAAAAACGATTAAAGATTTGGGTTTTAAATTCTTCACTCATTCCGACACCCGTATCTGTAATTTTTGCGACCGTATTACACCAACCAGGTTTATTTCCTTTCTCTTGTGAGATAACGCATGTAATTACACCATCTTTACCAGTATACTTAATCGCATTACTAACAATATTCATGATTACTTCCGAATAATGTGTTTCATCTAAATAAACATAATGATGTTTTATATGCGTTTCTATCTTTAGTGTTTGATGATTTTGTTCAGCGCTACTAGTAAACATAGATACGCAAGACACAAAAACATTTTCGATATTTACAGCACTTTCTTCAATACTAATTTCATTACTCTCAATTCGTGCTAAATCTAATACATTATCCAGTAAAGATAGTAATTTCTTACCACAATCCTGTATATTATCCATATATGTATTTAATTTATCTGAATCATCAATATGTCTTCTTGCTAAATCAATGTAACCAATAATCGCATTCATTGGCGTACGAATATCATGACTCATATTAAATAAGAATATAGATTTAGAACGATCTGCCGCTTCAGCACGACTTGCTGCTTTCTTTAATTCCTCTTCTTGTTTAAGATGCTTATCATGTTCTTTACGCATATAGATACAAGCACATATCATCGCGAAAAATACAACTAAAGCACCTAAAATAATTGCATATATCGCGATTTGATCTCGTTCTAAAATAAGGTTGTAAGCTCCTTCTACACTAAATTCAATAAAAAGTGCCCCTACGATACTACCGGTTAATTCTATAGGATAAATTGCCACAAAAGTATGTGTTCCTGATAAATCCATGTTATAAGTTGGTGTACCAGATAGTGCTAACTCTATTGAATCCTTGTAATCATCAATCACATCTCCAGCATTTTTATAATTTGTACTATTGCTGTAATTCCCATCTACTACACATACAAGTTCCTCATTTTCATTTTTCTTAACAAGATAGAACTCTTCAGCCGAGTTCATCTCTTTAAATTCATGTAAATGATATTGTAATTCTTGAAATCTACCACTATATGCATCTAAGTTAGTAAAATCTTCCTCTTTTAATATTCTTGTGACAATCTCTTGTATCGCATCTGTACGTTCTACATTCTCGTTAAATGTATTTTCTAATGTACTTTCGTTATATGCCTTTTGTAAAACAGATGTATAAATAGACACAAAGACTATCGCAATCATAATCATTAATGTGACATTGAAAAATGTATTTTTATATTCTATTTTTCTTTTTCCTTGTTCATGTTTTTCCATGTCTACCACTTCCCCACAATGATGTTACAAAAGAATCTCTTTTCATTATTATATCTTGAATATGTCATATTCCAAATTGAATTCTTTTCTACTTTTGTGAAAGAAATTTCATCTTATACAATAGCGTTTTAATTGAATTTTACACATTTAATGCTATGATATTTCTGTCCATACAATTGATGAAATATCTTGATGGACTTTTATATTTTAAGGGGAGATTAAAATGGAAAAGAAAGCTTTCTCAACAAAGACTGTCGTAGCTACAGCTATCGGTGCAGCATTATTCTTCGTTATTGCTAGATTTGTTTACATTCCAAGTGGAATTTCTAACACTAACATTTCTCTACAATATGCCGTACTATCATTTATCTGCGCATTATTTGGACCTGTTGCTGGTGCATTAACTGGTTTAATTGGTCACACATTAACAGACTTATCTTATGGTTCTGTATGGTGGTCATGGGCAATTGGTTCTGGAATCCATGGACTAATCGCAGGTCTAGTATCTAAGAAACTAAGCTTAACAAAAGGTTCTTTCTCTAAGAAAGATGTATTAACTTATGTAGTATATAACTTAGTTGCTTGTGTTGTTGCTTGGGTAATCGTCGCTCCAGTTGGAGATATTGTTATTTATGCTGAAGAACCTACAAAAGTATTTGTACAAGGTATTTTCGCTGCATCAAGTAACTTCATTATTTCTACTGTAATCGGTGGTTTACTATGCTTAGGTTATACTAAGACTATTGCTAAAGAAGGCTCTTTAGACAAAGAATAAGAAAGTTAAAGCCGGTTTAATGCCGGCTTTTTTTGGTGATTGATTATGGAAAAGATTATTAGTTTTAAAGATTTCTCATTTCAATATAACGCACAAAAACAACCAACATTAAAGAATATTAATCTTGATATATACAAGGGACAAAAAATATTAATTTGTGGTCCTAGTGGTTGTGGAAAATCCACATTAAGTAATTGTATCAATGGCTTAATTCCTTTTTCTTATGAAGGCAAAATTAATGGTTCTTTAGTGATGGATGGATTAGAAACAAAGAATTCTTCTATATTTGAGTTATCTAATCACGTTGGGACTGTTCTTCAAGATACAGATAGCCAATTTATCAGCTTAACTGTAGCCGAAGATATTGCCTTTTCTTTAGAAAATAATTGTGTCGCTATTCCTGAGATGAAAGAAATTGTCAAAAAAGCTGCGACAGCTGTTGGTATCGAAAAAGAACTAGAAAGTGCTCCTGGTGAATTATCTGGTGGTCAAAAACAAAGAGTATCTTTAGCTGGTGTCATGGTTGGTAGTGCAAAAATTTTACTTTTTGATGAACCCCTAGCTAACTTAGATCCTAAAACAGGAAAAAGTGCTATCGAATTAATTGATGAAATACAAAAGATTACACAAGCTACAGTTATAATCATTGAGCATCGTTTAGAAGATGTTTTATGGAAACATGTAGACCGTATCATTTTGATGGATGATGGTCAAATTATACAAGATGCTACACCTAATGAATTACTCAGTAGTGATGCCTTAAAAACACATGGTATTCGTGAACCTCTATATTTAACATGTGTTAAATATGCAGGAGTATCTGTCACAAAAGAAAAAGAACCAGAACACATTGATGAGCTTGTCTTAAACGCACAAGATACAGCTCTCATTCAGAATTGGTATGAAAATACAAAATTTGAATTACCTGAAAATAACAATCCTTCTATCTTACGTGTAGAAGACTTAAGTTATAAATATCCTTCTAATACTACAGACACATTAAAGCATGTTTCTTTTGATATCAAAAAAGGTGAAATGATTGCGATTGTTGGTCAAAATGGTGCAGGTAAATCAACACTAGCTAAAATCATCTGTGGTTTTGAAAATACAAATCGAGGAAAAATCTATTTCGACAACAAAGATATCACAAACGATTCAATTAGAATGCGTGCTAAAAATATCGGATATGTCATGCAGAATCCTAACCAAATGATTTCTCAAGCGAAAATCTTTGATGAAATCGCTCTTGGTTTAAAATCAATGAATTTATCGGAAGAAGAAATCAAAGAAAAAGTATATGATGCTCTTAAAGTATGTGGTTTATATGAATTTAGAAATTGGCCTATTAGTGCATTAAGTTATGGACAAAAGAAAAGAGTAACGATTGCTTCAGTACTAGTTATGGGCCCTAGCATCATTATTCTAGATGAACCTACAGCTGGACAAGATTTTAAACATTATACCGATATCATGGAATTCTTAAAGAAACTCAATGAGACAGGAATCACCATTATTATGATTACGCATGATATGCACCTAATGCTTGAGTATACACAACGAGGACTTGTTATCGTTAATGGGGAATTAATTTGTGATAAACCAACAAGTGAAATCTTATGTGATCATGAACTTGTTGAAAAAGCATCTCTAAAAGAAACAAGTTTATTTACTCTTGCGACTAGATGCAACATTTCAGACCCTGTTGCCTTTACAAATTGCTTTATTCATTACGATAGGATGGTAAGAGAAAATGGCTGCTAAAACAATATTGAATTACATTCCTAAAAAGAGTTTTATCCATGAATTATCTGGTACAACAAAGCTAATCGTATTCTTACTATTATCTGCTGTATCCATGATTACATTTGATATACGTGTATTACTAGCGATACTTGTTGTCTCTTATATCAGTTTTAAAGTATCAAAGATTAAATTAAGTGAAGTAACATTCCTAGTAAATTTTATCCTTGTTTTTACTTTAATCAACTTTGTCTTATTGTATTTATTTAATCCTAACTATGGACCAGATTTATATGGTTCTAGAACTGTATTATTCCATTTGTTTGGTCGTTATGATGTAACAGTAGAACAGCTATTTTATCAAATGCATGTTTCCTGTAAGTACATCATTGGTATGCCACTAGTTATTATGTTTATTTCTACAACAAACCCTAGTGAACTAGCAGCGTCCCTTAATGCAATAGGTGTACCTTATAAAGTATCTTATTCTGTATCTTTAGCTTTACGTTATATTCCTGATATTCAAAAAGATTATCACGATATATCACAATCTCAACAAGCTAGAGGAATCATGTTAGGAAAAGATGTTAAGTTACTTACAAGATTAAAAAATGCGATTAACATCGTACTACCACTCATACTTGTTAGTATTAATCGTATCGATACGATATCTAATGCGATGGATCTTAGATGTTTTGGTAAAAATAAAACAAGAACTTGGTACATGAAAAGAAAGTTCACGAAAAATGACTATATCACTTTAGCTTTATGTATTATCTTTTCTATCACATGTATTGTTGTGACATATTCTAATGGTTCAAGATTCTACAATCCATTTAACTAATATGCGTAAAGATTTTAAATTAACACCTAAATTAAAAGAATTTCTAAGTTTTGATTTAGGTTCTATGGATAAAAGTAAATATACAAATAAGATTCTAGATATCACTTATTACAAAGATTTAAAATGTGATATTTATTATCCTGATATTCCAAAAGAAAAGTATCCTGTATTTCTCATCATATTTGGTGGTGGTTGGATATCTGGTAATAAAGAGATGCGTTTTATTGAAGATATGCTTAAACCACTTCAATACGGTTACGCTTGTGTTGTCATTAACTACACACTAGCACAAGATGAAGTATTTCCTAGGTGTGTAATTGATGTGAAACAAGCAATAAACTTTATTCACCAAAACAAAGATTTATATCACTTTGATGATACGGATATCACGATGTGGGGAGAATCCGCTGGCGGTCATTTAGCTTTAGAAGCTAGCTTAATCCCTAATCACACATTTAACTTAGAACTAAATACTACAGTTAAAAACTTAATCATCTTTTATCCTTTAGTGGATTTAGATACTGTTGATCAAGATATAAGTTTAGAAGAAGATAAGTACAAACAAGAAAATTCTCTTATTGGTGCTTTACTTGGTGAAAATATACATGATGAAAAAACACTTTATTTAGTGAGTCCAATTCACTTCATTCATGAGAATATGCCATCTTTATTCTTACAACATGGCAAAAAAGATCGACTCATTCCTGTAAGTCAAAGTGAAGAACTGATTCATAAAATGAAAGAGTATCCTAGTGTTCGCTTTAAATATGAATTGTTAGAAAATGAAGATCATTGCACAGATTATTTCTTTAGCGATGAGAATGTAAATAAAATGATTGAATTTATACGAGGTAAATAAAAATGAAAAAAATGTTAGTATTCCAAACAGATTTTACTTATGCAGAAGGTGCTGTAGCTTCAATGTATGGTGTATGTAAGAGTGTTGACTCTGATATTGAATTAATTACAGCTACTCATGAAATTCCCCAATATGATACTTGGTCTGCTTCTTATAGACTATATCAATATATTGATTTCTGGCCAAAAGGAACAATTTTCGTGTCTGTTGTAGACCCAGGAGTAGGCACAAAAAGAAGAGCTTGTGTTGCTAAAACAAAAAATGGTTATTACATTGTTACACCAGATAATGGTTCATTAACTCATGTTTATAACAAATGGGGTATTGAAGAAGTTAGAGAGATTGATGAAACAGTCAATCGTTTACACCGTGATGACAATGGTTATGTATCCATTTTCCATGGTAGAGATTTATTTGGTTATTGTGCCGCAAAACTAGCTAGTGGAAAGATTAGTTATGAAGAAGTAGGTCCTACTTATCCTGTTGAAGAAATTAAACGTCATGAAATTCCTGTAGCTGAAGTTGTGGGTAATTCTATTACTGGTGTATTTGAAATTAAAGATCCTAACTTTGGTAACTTGTGGACAAATATTCCATTAGATACATTTAAATCCCTTGGCTTTAAGATTGGAGATACAGTTAAAACAAAGATTTACCACAATGATGAATTAGTATATGAATGGGATTTACCTTATTATGATTCATTTGGTAAAGCGAAAGATCATAGTGTCATGATTTATAACAATGAATTAAATAACATGGCTTTGGCTGAAGTTGTTGGTAACTTATGTAAAAACTATAACTTAACATTTGGAAAGGATTATAAAGTGGTATTCTCTCATGAATAAATTACTTGTATTTCAAACAGACTTTGGTTTAGATGATGGTGCGATTAGTGCCATGGAAGGTGTTTCTTTCACTGTATCTAGAGATTTAAACATCCGTCACTTAACACACAATATTCCTCAATACAATATCTTTGATGCATCATATAGACTTTATCAAGCAATTAACTATTGGCCAGAAGGAACAGTATTTGTATCTGTTGTAGACCCTGGTGTTGGTAGTAGTCGTAAATCTGTTGTCGCTAAAACTACAACAAACCAATATATCGTTACACCTAACAATGGTACACTTACGCATATCAATAAATTCATTGGCATTACAGAACTAAGAGAAATCGAAGAAACAACAAATCGTTTAAAAAACTCTGAATTATCTTATACATTCCATGGTCGTGATGTATATGCATATACTGGTGCACGTTTAGCTTCTGATACAATTGATATGTCACAAGTTGGTCCACAACTCGATTTAGATGAAATCGTTCAATTAGAACTATATGGTTGTAAAGAAATCGAGAATGGTTTGATGGGTCAAATTGATATTCTTGATGTACGCTTTGGTTCACTTTGGACTTCTATTCCTTATGAAGAATTCAAAAAATTCGATTTTAAATTTGGCGATAATATTCTAGTTAAGATTTATAACAAAGGTAATGTTGTTTATACAGGAACAATTAATTATGGTAAATCATTTGCGGATGTGCCTGTATCTACACCGATTATTTACATGAATTCTGCATATCATATCGCAGTCGCAATTAACCAAGGATCATTCGCAAAAGCATATGGAATTGGTGTTGGCAGTGATTGGAAAATCACCATGCAAAAGATTTAACCTTCTAAAGTCATTGAATATTCAATGGCTTTTTATATTTACCAGTTTGTTATAATAGAGACATGAACAAATATATTAATATCCTCATCCATAACAAAAGAATTGAAAAAGGATGGAGCTTAGAAAGTTTAAGTCATGGTATATGCTCTGTCAGTTATTTATCGAAACTAGAAAAAGGAACGATTGATTCTACAGAAGATATCACAAATAAATTATTAGAAAAATTAGATATTCATTTAGAAACAGATTTAAGCGAACTATTACCTAAAGTAGATGAGTTCTATCATTCCTTTATCTTATTTTTTATTGATGATTCTAACTATCTTAGTCATGAAGAAATAGCTAAACTATTAAATTCTGAGTATATCTTAGATGGTTTATTAATCGATGCTTGGCAAAATCCAGACACAGATAAATGTAAAGCACTACAAGAATATCTACCATTTTATTCTTACGATCAAAAAAAGAAGTATGATCAAATTCTTGTTTATCATGATTTGCTAGATTATCACGAACTATTACATTCATTTCCTGATATCGATAGTTACTCGATTATCGCTAACTCTTTGTATCATAAAGGACAATACGCTAAAAGTATTCCTTACTATATTCAATATGATGATATTGCTTCTAGAGAATGTAATATCAATCATATGATTGCGGCCAAAATGGGACTAGGTTCTGTATATGCATGTTTATTAGATATTGATACTTGTTTAGAATACTATACAAAAGCTTTAAAGCTAATTCAAAGTTCTAACAATCTATCTTTACAAGACTATATTTATTACAACATAGCTGCTACATATGTGGAACTTGAACAATATGATTTAGCTTTAGAATATTTATCTAAAACTAGTATCAGAAATATCATGTTCTATCATAAAGAAGCTATCTGTTATGAAAAAACTGGTAATATATCTGCAGCTAGAGAATCTATATCTAAAGGATATGCTTTAAATTCAGAATTTGATATTTTCCTAGACATTGTTAAATATCGTTTAGACCATGAAGATTATATCCATGATTCAAACTATGGGAGTCTCTTACTTCAAGTAATCTCAAAAATAGAAGAATGCTTCCCTTCTGGTTTTCTATATCTTCAGGAAACAGAATTATTAAAATACTATGAAGCAAATCGTAAATATAAAGATGCTTATGAATTGTTGAAAAAAAGAGACCAAAAATTCTAATTAAAACTTTTATTGAGCTACTAATTATTCAAAGAGTCAATCGTTCATCAAATCACTTTCTTGTTAAAGTATTAAGCAAGGAAGTGATTTTTATGAACAAAACTTTATGGACTAAAAACTTTACGATTATTACACTTGGAACCATTATATCTAGCATTGGTTCTGTAGCGCTTAATCTTGTTTTATCTTATGTTGTATTTACAGAAACAGAATCTACATTTTTATCTGGTTTATTTGGGGCAGTAAGTTTAATTCCTAACTTATTTCTACCACTTATTTTTTCTACTTATCTAGATCGTATACCAAGAAAACCAGTTATTGTCGCTTTAGACTTTTTAAGTGGATGCCTAATGTTTATATTTGGATTTTATATTCTAAAATATAACTTTAATTTTATTGTTTACCTTATTTTCTCTTTATTACAATCCTGCATTTCTTCGGTATATTCTATTGCCTATGATAGTTTATATCCTAACTTAATTCCTGAAGGTATGGCACAAAAAGGATACACCATTTCTTCCATGATTTATCCTACTGTAACAATTATCGCATCTCCTCTAGGTAGCCTTCTATATACTAAAGTTGGTATAGCACCAATCATCTTAATTTATGGAATCTTATTATGGATTGCGGCGTTCTTTGAGCATTTCATTCGTATTCATGAAGAAACTTCTATTCATGAATTTGATTTTAAACAATATATAGATGACATGAAATCTACCGTTACATATTTAAAAGAAGAAAAAGGTATAAGAAATATCTATCTCGCTATGCCTTTTAGTCAAGGATTTAGTGAAGGTAGTGAGCCTTTAATTATGGCGTATTTTTCTAATAATCCTGCTTTAGGCATTACATTATATTCTTTGTTTACTGTAGCGCAATTCATCGGAAGATTTATTGGTGGAATTGTAAATTATAAGGTTGAATATCCTAAAGATAAAAGATTTTCTATATGTTATTTTGTTTATATCTTTTATTCTCTAATGGATGCGATTCTATTATTTTTACCTTATCCATTCATGTTACTAAATCGAGCTATTACAGGATTTTGTGGAATAAATTCCGCAACACTTCGTACTTCTAGTGTACAAAACTATATACCTGATAATAAACGAGCAAAACTCAATGCATTTATGAATGTATTTATAACAATATCTTCAATGTTCTTTAAGCTTCTCTTTGGTGCACTAGGAGAATTTATATCCATTAAAACATTAATGGTTGTTGGAGCATTTTCAACAATACTTGTATACCACTTCTTCTTATACCGTAACAAAGAATACATTAAACCAATTTATAACAAAATATATTAATATCGCTAAAACGATTAATGCATCCTACGAGTGCATTAATCGTTTTTATTAACTATATATTTTTAATATTAAATTTGAAATTATTTTTATAACATCACAATATTGAATATTTCCAACGAAACTATTCTTACTTTTAAATTGATTCCACCTATTTTCCATTTCTTGACTTTGAGATAAATTCTCAAGTTCTATATTTGCTTTATCTTTTGAAAATATCGTTTCCCGTTTTTTACATGTAGCATCAAATGCTTGCTTGTATAAATCTATAGAAAATTCTAGCTTATGAGCTATTTCATATAAATCATAAAAGTCTCTCATTCTTGTATTGGCTAATCCTCTATTAATGATTGTCTGCGATTTTTCCGCAAGTAAAGTTTCAATATTATAAGTATTTAGACATATTTCTCTTTCCTCAAACAATAAAGGATAATTATATTCTATGGCTCCTGGAGTAATAGTATCGTCTGTTGATACATCTATTTTTATTGGTTGTTTCAGTTTATTTAGAAATGCCTCCATATGAATACGAATTCCAGGATAATCAAATTCATCCATAATTGTCTCCATATTTACAATTTGAAAAGTTATATTATCTTCCAATTGGATTTCGCAGATTTCTTGTAGTATTTTCTTTAGTTCTTCCTTTGATAATGGAATTGCTTTTACAGTAGTATCAATATCCATTGTTGTTCTTAAATTAATGCCAATTAGTGAAGATACTAATATTCCACCTTTAAGAATAAATTGATCTTTATATTTCGATAATGAAATACGTTCTAGAAATCGCTCCATAAAATATATTCTTATTATTGCTTGAGATTTCTTACTATCCCCGTTGGAGATATTTTTAACCTTTGCTTTAAGACTTGTATCCGATTTTATCATAACAACACCTCAATATATTTCATAATTTCATCCTCGATTTTTAATTTTTGACCATACTGAATCAATCTAGACATGTTTTTTTCTTTATCATACATAAACGTTTTTAATGCTGTCTGATATTGTTGTACTTCTATTTTTTTTCTAAATTTAATTGTGTCACAAATGCATCTTTCTTTATTGTATGTTCTAACAATATTTCCATAATTTGTTTTAACTTCAACAATTCCCAGCTCATATAATGATTGTTTTTCTTGACGGACAATTACGCCTTTATTTCTTAATCGCGTCTGGTTAAATTTAGGTGGCACAGTAATATAAATGGCCGAATACTCTCTGTCTGTCATACCTTGTAAATACAAAGCCGTTTCACCAGAATAAATAATCATTGGATTAAGCAATTGAAGAATATATAATTCATCTTCCCATGTGTCCTCAGAAATATAAATTCCTCTCGCTATTTTTTCCAAATGGTTTTCAAGAACATATTTTGCTAAATATGTTCTTGAAATACCACCTCTTTCTACTTGTGCAGTAAATAAATATCCATTGTTTTCACGTAACAATTCACTAATATACTCATATTTGCTCATTTCATCACCACCATAGTTTACAACGGTGTAAACATTATAATAAAAGTTTACACCGTTGTAAACTATGGTCCCTCTATGTTTTAGTTGAATATATTAAAACTCGCCCATTTCTGAGCGAGTTATACGTTTATGATTATTCTTCGGCGCCAATAGCGTTACCTGTATAAAGTTGGTAATATTTACCTTTCTTAGCGATTAATTCATCATGGTTGCCACGTTCAATAATCGAACCATTTTCTAGTACCATAATACAATCTGAGTTTTGTACAGTAGATAATCTATGTGCAATAACAAATGTAGTTCTACCTTTCATTAAAGCATCCATACCTTTTTGTACAAGTGATTCTGTTCTAGTATCAATTGAAGATGTAGCTTCATCTAGAATCATTACAGGAGCGTCTGCTACAGCAGCTCTAGCGATAGATAATAATTGTCTTTCACCTTGAGATAATGTTCCACCATCTCCATGAATCACTGTATTATATCCATCAGGTAATCTTCTAATAAAACCATCCGCATTAGCTAGTTTCGCAGCCGCAATACATTCTTCATCTGTTGCGTCTAATCGACCATAACGAATGTTATCCATAATTGTTCCTGTAAATAAGTTTGTATCTTGCAAGACAATACCTAATGATTTTCTTAATGAAGATTTCTTAATCTTATTGATATTAATGTCATCATATCGAATCTTACCATCAGCGATATCATAGAAACGGTTGATTAAGTTTGTAATAGTTGTTTTACCAGCACCAGTTGAACCAACAAAGGCTATCTTTTGACCAGGCATACCATATAATGTCACATCATGTAATACTGTTTTCTTACCATCATAAGAGAAGTCAACAGAATCCATTGTAATCTTACCTTCTAGCTTATGATAAGTTAATGTACCGTCATGATGAGGATGTTTCCAAGCCCATACATCTGTTCTTTGATCTGTTTCAGCAAGTGTTCCATCTTCTTTTTCTATTGCATTAACTAAAGTTACATAGCCTTCATCTGTTTCACTTTCTTCATCCATCATGTCAAAGATTCTTTCTGCACCAGCCATAGCAGAAGCTACAGAGTTTACTTGTTGAGCAATTTGTGTTACTGGTTGTGTGAAGTTTTTGTTTAATGTTAAGAATGAAACTAGAGTACCTAATGTTAATGAAATTACACCACCAAGAGATAATCCAGCACCAAGTACTGCAACTAATACATAAGAAATATTTCCTAAATTTGCCATAATTGGCATCATAATATTCGCTGTTTTATTGGCATTTAATGAACTAACACGTAGATTTTCATTATTTGTCTCAAAGTCTTCAATTGATTTTTCTTCATGACAGAATACTTTAACAACCTTAACACCTTGGATCATTTCTTCGATATAACCATTTAATTTACCAAGTGAATTTTGTTGTTCAACGAAATATTTGCTAGATTTACTACCAATTTTTGTAATAAATACCATCATGATGGCAATCATACATAAAGATACACAAGTTAATGGTACAGATAACATTACCATGGAAATAAATGTTGAAATAATGGTAATTACTGACGAAATAACATTAGGTATTGTCTGGGAAATAACTTGTCTCATTGTATCAACATCGTTTGTGTAAACAGACATGATATCGCCATGAGAATGCGTATCAAAATATTTAATTGGAAGAGTTTGCATATGCGAGAATAATTCATCACGCAATCTTTCCATTGTACCTTGTGATACTTTAACCATTGTACGGTTATAGATATAGCTAGCAACAATACCAACAGCTAGTATAGATATTAACTTGATAATTGCATTTAATAATGGTTCAAAATCAGTAGAACCTGTTTGAATCATTGGTGTGATATAGGAGTCAATTAGTGTTCTTGAGAATAATGATCCTTGTACTGTAACAAGAGAGTTAATCACAATGCAGATAACTACAAGAATCATCTCAAATGTATAATCCTTTAGCATGTATTTAATTACACGACTAAATGTACCTTTTTTCACTTTTTTAACTGGTCTCATTTGATGTCTTGGCATATTTATTCACCTCCATCTAGTCAGCTTGTGGCTTATCAAAGTCGCCACCAGCTTTATTTTGAGCTTCTTCTATTTCACGATAAATCTTGTTATTTTGAATTAGATTTTCATGTGTATCAAAACCAGATACTTTACCATTATCAATTACAATGATTCTATCTGCATTCTTAACAGATGAAATACGTTGAGAGATAATAATCTTTGTTGTATTTGGTATTTCTTCATTAAATGCCTTTTGAATTTTCGCATCTGTAGCTGTATCGACAGCACTTGTTGAATCATCTAAAATTAATACTTTAGGATTCTTTAATAATGCTCTAGCAATACATAATCTTTGTTTTTGACCACCAGAGAAGTTATTACCACCTTGTTCAACGTGAGAATTTAATCCTTCAGGTTTCTTCATAATAAATTCATCTGCACAAGCTAATTGAATTGCTTTTAAACATTCTTCTTCTGTAGCATTTTCGTTACCCCATCTTAAGTTTTCTAAGACAGTACCAGAGAATAAGACATTCTTTTGTAATACTACAGACACTTCATTTCTTAGTACTTCAATGTCATATTCTTTGACATTGTGTCCACCAACTTTTACTTCACCACTTGTCACATCATATAAACGAGAGATGAGGGAAATAAGTGTACTTTTACCAGAACCAGTGCCACCGATAATGCCAATGGTTTCACCACTATGAATATGTAAATCGATATCATCTAATACATTTTCACCAGTTCCTGATTGGTAAGAAAAATTCACGTGATTAAAATCAATACTTCCATCTTCAACACTCATTAGTGGATTACTTGGATTTTGAATATCAGGTTCTTCATTGATGACTGCTGCAATTCTTCGAGCTGAAGCAAAAGACATTGTGATCATAACAATAACCATGCTTAACATCATGAGTGACATTAAAATACTCATAACATAAGAAAACATTGATGTTAATTGTCCTGTTGTTAATGAACCACCAACAATTAAATGTGCACCAAACCAACTTAATGCAACGATACAACCATATACTGCTAAGTTCATAATTGGTTGAATTAAAGCCATCATACCTTCAGCTTTTTCAAATAATTTTCTTAAATTATTCGCTGCTTTATTAAACTTTTCTTTTTCATGTTCTTCACGAACATAAGCTTTTACAACTCTTACACCATTTACGTTTTCTTGTACTTCAGCATTTAAGTCATCATATTTGTTAAATGTTTCTGTAAAGATTTTATTTACTTTAGGTAGTAATGTAACAATGATAATTGCTAAGAATACTACTGCTACTGCAAAGATCATGCTTAGTGATGGGGAAATGATGATACACATTACAACAGACATACCTAACATTAGTGGTGGTCTAACCGCAATACGAATGATCATCATAAATGCATTCTGCAAGTTAGTAACATCAGTTGTTAAACGAGTGACTAAACCTGCTGTAGAAAACTTATCAATATTCGAGAATGAATATGTTTGAATCTTTTTATACATCTTGTCACGCACATTTGCCGCAAATCCTGTTGAAGCTTCAGCAGAATATTTTGCACTCATTGCACCACAAAATAAAGCAAAGAAAGCAATTAATAATAATATTAATCCATACTTGATCACTGCATTCATATCACCAGCGTTGATACCTTTATCAATAATTGAAGCAGTCACAAAAGGAATTAAAACATCCATAAGTACTTCAAGAGCAGTAAATATCGGTGTTAAAATCGCTGCTTTTTTATATTCACCAATACAACTTTTTAATGTTTTTAACATTTTTTATCCTCCTAGTTCTTTATATATACGATTTAAATACTCCACAAAATTTTCTAGTTCCGTCTCAGTAAAGAGTGACTTCATTCTTCCTTCTGACTTCACCATTAGTTCACGACTTCTTTCACATATTGCAATACCTTTTTGGGTAAGTTTCACCATTTTGATACGTTTATCATCTGGTAAATAATAAGAAGTAATCACTTCTTTTTCTTCTAATCTTTTGACGATTCCCGCCATTGTTGCTTGGGAAACCTTGAATTTCTTTTCTAATGTTTTTAAAGAAGCAGTGTTATTCTCACAATGAATTAAATAGACTAAAACATGATGTTGCGAGAATGTTACATCAAGTTCTTGCATCGTTTCATCCGCTTTTTTACAAAGCAAATCGTTAATTTTCTTAATCTTAAAACCTATATCTACTACATCGTTCATAAACACCTCCGAGTAATGTTATACCAAATCAAAAGCATGCTGTCAATAGCATGCTTTTGAATGCATGCTATTGATTTGTGAAATAAAAAACTAGAGTCTATTTACCCTAGTCATTCATGTCATTTTATTCGAAGCTTGTCGCATCATATGATGCAGTATCTACAACATTACCTTCTTTATCCACAAAAGTAATTTCTACATTACTCTTCATCTCTTTCATCATTTGTTTGTAATCTGATTTAGACATGGTGATTTCAACCGATTGATCATCATTTAGCTTTGCACTTTTAAAGTTACTACCTGATTCTTTTTGATTATTCACTGCTTCTTCTGCTGTAGTATCTAATAGCTCAAAGAAACTATTAGGTAATGTAATTGTTACATAAAATTAAATATATTTACGCATTATATATACCCCCACTTCTATTGCTGAAGTTTATCTTAAAAAGATTAGCCTCAAGATATCATTGACATATTTAAAGAAGAATTAACGCATTTACTTTTTTCACTATTTCTTCACTATTTTTTCACTATTTTAATTTAAACATTAAAAAAA
>CAVCUC010000039.1:0-21260 GCA_963605225.1 bacterium | reverse complement strand
GTATATGCACCAACATATGAAGGAAGAGTATTTGAAAAGTGGGTATATACAGATGGTACTGAAACAAAAGAATCTACAAATTTGTATTACACATTTGATGAATTAACTAAAGATGAAACACTAGAGGCTATATATAACCCTGTAATTACAACAATTAGTTTCAATGTACCTTATCCTGAAGCTGGAGAAGCATTAGCGACTAAGGATGATATCTCCGTTACAGCAACTATTGCTGGAGTAACAATGGATTTTTCCGATTATTTTGATTTAGATAACTTAACATGGTTACCTAATGCTGTAGTAGCTGATTATGAAACAAGTTATACTGCAAAACTACCAATACTACATAACACTCAAGGATCTAAGTTTAAAGTAGCAGATAAGCTAGTAGTCATGGTAAATGGAAATACCGATAAACGATTAATTGTTAACCTAGATAAATCAAGAGAAAACGCATATGTAACATTCCCAGAAACAGATGTTCAACCATATGTACCTACTTCAACACCTGAAGAAGAGAAGAAATCTAGCGGATGGGATGATGGAAGTCCATTTACAACAGACTCATGTGGTAATGTATATGACCGTTGGGGTAATATCATCTATGAAGCAAAGGGTTGTAATGTAGGTGGCTATAACCTAGTAAATACTGAAACAAAGAATTAAACATGATTAAAGGCAATGCACTACACATTGCCTTTTCATTTAGTCTTCTAGTAAGATTCGATCATCATTTAGTTCTTCACTAAAACGATTCATTAAATCTTTGACATTCATTTCTTTCTTTTCTTGTTCATTTAAATCAAGAATAACTTTTCCACTATGCATCATTAATGTTCTATTTCCTGTTGCTAGTGCCATCTTCATGTTATGTGTAATCATTAAACATGTCATATGATTTTCACTAACAATCTTGTTTGTAAGCTTTAAAACTTTCTCTGCTATCACGGGATCTAGTGCTGCAGTATGCTCATCTAAAAGTAATATCTTAGGTGGAACAATTGTTGCCATAAGCAATGTTAGTGCTTGTCTTTGGCCACCTGATAATAGTCCTACTTGTGTATTCAAACGGTCTTCTAGTCCTAAGTCTAATTCTTTTAACTTCTCTTGAAAGTTCGCTTCATCTTTTTTTGTGATACGAGAAAAGATATTCGTTTTATTTTCTGCACGCATATAGGCAAGAGCTAAATTCTCTTTAATTGTCATATGTGGTGCTGTACCACGCATTGGATCTTGAAATAATCTACCTATATACTTACTTCTTTTATAATCTGCAGTAGTTGTAATATCTTGATCATCTAATATAATCTTACCTGAATCAGGAAAGAAGTTTCCTGCTATACAATTGAATAATGTAGATTTACCTGCTCCATTAGAACCAACGATTGTAATAAAGTCTCCGTCATTTATCGTTAAAGAAAAATCACTTAAAGCTTTCTTTTCATTCACTGTACCTAAACTAAATGTTTTCGATATGTGTTCTATCTTGAGCATATGATTTTTCCTTCCTTTTTATCTTTTAGATAAGGTATAGCTATTGCTAGTGTTACAACAAGAGCCGTCATGAGTTTTAATCCTTCAATTGGAATAATATGAGATTGTAAGATAAATGCATAAATGCAACGGTAAACTACATTCCCTACAAAACAAGCCAAGATATTTCTACCAATAGATTTTTTACCCTGTATTAATGTTTCACCAATAATTAATGTTGCTAGACCTACTGTTACAATACCCGTACCTGCATTAATATCAGCACTCTTTTGTAGTTGTCCAGCTAGTGCACCACTTAGTCCTGTTAAAGCATTTGATAATATTAACCCAATCATGATTGTAAATTTAGGATTAATGCTTGAAGCACTCACCATATCTTGATTATCTCCTGTAGCTCGAATCGATAAACCAAGTCTTGTGGATAAAAACCACTTCATCATAAGCATCACTAGAACTACGATACAAAACACTAAAATAATCGTATTCCAAGAACCAGCAAGTCCTGTTTTCTTAAATAACGTAAAGATTGTTTCACTCTTTAATAAAGATAAGTTAGAGCTCCACCCCATAGCCATTAGATTTACTGTATATAGTCCAGTATTGGTCACAATACCAGCTAATATTGAAGGAACACCAAGTCTAGTTTGTAATACCGCTGTTACTAGTCCCGCAAGTCCTCCTGCTAGTATTCCCATAAATATACCAAGTACTGGATGGCCACTAGCCGCAAAGCTTACGGATACTGCCATTCCTAATACGAAACAACCATCCGTTGTTAAGTCTGCTATACCAAGTACTCTATAACTGAGAAATAAAGCTAATGCCACAAAGGAATATACACACCCTAGTTGTAGTGCTGTTTGAATAATATACAGCATGTATTAATCCTCACTTGTTTCTACTTCTACGACTGTTCCAAATTCTTCAAACAAACTAGCATCTAAACCAAGTTTTGCGCTTGTTTCTGTGTTAACAGTAATAATTCCACCAGGCATTACTTCATAGCTTCCTTTATATCCTGTAGCTTCCATTCCTTCACTCATTGCTAGATATGCTAAATCTGCTGTTTCTTTACCAAGTTCTGTATAATTAACACCACATGTCGCAAATGCACCATTTCTAACAAAGGAATCTGCACCAGTATAATGAGGAATACCTGCATCTGCTAAATCTGAAGCGATAGATAATTCACTAGCCATAACAACATTATCTGTTGGTGTAAATACAGCATCTACATTACTTGCGATTAATGAAGCACATGCTTGTCTAATTTCATCATCTGTATTACCTGTAGCTTCTACGTATTCAATACCTTTTTCTTCTAGATATGCTTTCGCTTCAGCAATTGGTTTTTCACTGTTTGCTTCAGACATAGAATAAAGTAGTCCAACTTTCTTTGTGTCAGGATTTGCTTTTAAAATCATTTCCATAATTTGATTTGTATTTAAGGCATCACTAGTTCCTGTAACATAATCAATATCAGTTAACTCTGCAGCTTCTGGATCAGATATAGCCGCAAATACAACTGGAATATCACCAGAACTAGCAACGGTCATTGTTTGAGCAGCTAAAGTCGCAATAGGAATAATCACATCCACACCATCACTTACAACTTGTGAACCAATTTGTTGTAATGTTGTTTGATCATTTTGTCCTGAATATACTTCACCATATTCAATCGTTACGCCATCTCGTTTACTAATCACATCTAGTTCTTCACATATTGCATTAGCGATTTCATCTAGTGAAGCGTGATCTAGTTGTTTAACAATCGCAACTTTATAAGTTTTTTCATTACTAGATGCTGTTTCAGTTGGTGTTGCAGAAGACGCTGTAGAACAGCCAAGAAGTGTTGTAGAAACAAGTCCTACTAAAGATAAAATAAATAGTTTTTTCATGTGAATTCTCCTCCTTTTCTGCATTTTCTTGTGATAAACAAAAAACGCTCATCCTATAAGGACAAGCGTAATAACCTGCGGTACCACCTTAATTAGAAGAATAATAATCTTCTCACTCTATTAGAAAATGCAATCACATTTCCTGTCCTCTAACGCTGACATTGCGTCTGAACGTACTTGCCTAAGCTTTCATTCAGCCCTCCCAGGTCCATTTGCATAGCGCTTAATTGTCGATTTCCACCATCACGACTCTCTACGAATTGCTTTCTATGTTTGATCTCCCGGTCATCGGTTTGTATGTCTAAAAATATACGCCTATGTTTTTTTTGCGTCAATACCATTTCTAAAAAAAGAATACAATCTTATTCAGAAAAGTATTCTTCTAAAGTTAAACCTGAATTGTAGATTTTTTCAGCCATTTCTTTACCAATATAACGATAATGCCATGAACTATGAATTACCCCTGTAATTTCTTGTTTATTTTCTGGATATCGTTCAATATAACCATATTTATAAGCATTTTCTTTTAGCCATGTATATAAACTAGTATTCGCAAAACATGCATTTAAATCACAATATCCACTCGCTATACCAATATCTACACATAATCCTAGTTGATGCTCACTTAGTCCTGGTTTATCATCTATTTCTTCTGCCCAATCCTTACCATATTCTTTTTGATAATAGTTATACAGTGTTACTTGTTCATTATAGGATCTATATCCTGATATAATACGCATCTTTAAACCTACACTACTTGCCCCGTCATATAGTTCTAATAAATCGTTATAGGCATCTTCTCTTAAAGAATAAACATTGCTCACTCTAATTCTTGAACTATCTAATGTCACTAGATTACTAGGAACATAATCTTCACTAATAGGATTATTCGCATTAACTATACGGTATAAGCTATCATCACTAGTCGTATCATAAATCACTGGTGTTGCGGTTGGTTCTACACTAGGAGTAGGTGTAACTTCAACTATCGGTGTAGGAGTACTTGTTGGTTGTACTTCTTCTTGATTACCCTTAGTAAAAACACCCATCACAATTAAATATATTAGTCCTAGTACAATACATCCACATAATACTAGTGCTGTAATAATTTTTGTCTTAAATCCCTTATCCATACGACTTTTATTTTATATTTTCTATAAAAGAATGAAAAGCTAGAACATCACTTATTTAATAATTACCGTATATTTCTTTTCAGAAACAGGAATTTTGTATCATCTAATAAAGTTAAATTAAATCTTTTACTTAAAAGTCAATTTAATTATTCTCCGAGAAATAGTATTATTTTGTATATATAAAGTGTTTTAAAACTTAACAACTTATAGAGGAGGAAACATGAAGAAAAAAATTATAAACTTTTTGCTTAGTTGCTTGATGATTTTAGGAATTTTACCTGTTTCCATTTTTGCTGAAGGAGGGGCAAATGAAGACTCTGGATTAACGCCTATAACTTCACTTAGTTTTACCCTTAGCAATTATGAATATGGAAAATCCACTGATGATCTCAAGCTGACTTTAGCAGAAGAAAATAAAGGTCAAATAGAGTGGAAAGGTGATAGCTATGCTTACACTAGCACGTATATGCTTTGCACAGAAATTGGTAGCATAGAAAAAATAAGTAAATCACTCGTGCGTCCAGACACAGCACTCGAAATGGACAAAACATATTATATTTTGGCAGCAATTTTCCCTGAAGAAGATTACAGTGTCGATAGTTTAACCAAAGAAAATATTCACTTTTCTCTTTCTAATGGGGAAAAGTTAACAACAACAGCTTTGTATTCTGAAACATTTGAAGACGATGATGAAATAATACATGTCGCTGTTGCCGAACTTCCTGTTTTAACAGACTACACAGAAGTTACTATTCCTTTTGAAAAGGTTGTTACAACTGGTGGCAATAAAAAGCCAGGAACAGAGAATTTCTCACTTGATATTTTCTGGGTAATAAACGAAAACGAAGATCAATATGAAGATGTAAAAGTTAAAAGCTCAGTTACAACTAATGGTACAGGAACATTTAATGGCTCACTAACAATTTCTGGTCCTAAAGAACAAGTTGAAGCATATTTAATTGGTGGCTTCCTAGTTCGTGAAAAAGTAGATAATAAAACAGGTTGGACATACTCTGATAGTATGTGGTATGTGTATCCTAACCCTGATGATGACAATTCAATCGAATATTATAAAGCCAACTACATCGCTGATAAGGATGAATACGAATTAGATCCTGAACCATATAACATTATGAGTTTTGAAAACGTTTATACCGTAAATGAAGAATCGAAGTCAACGTCTACACCAACAAGCGGATGGGATGATGGTGGACCATTCACAACAGATACATGTGGAAATGTATTTGACCGTTGGGGCAACAAGATTTACGAAGCTAATGGATGTAATGTTAGCGGATATAATCTAGTTAGAACATCTGTCAAAGACTAAAAATATAAACACTTAATTAAGGAGATAGCATTTTATCTCCTTTTCCCTTTGTACTTTTTCATCAAATTTCTATCGTGTATTGTACAATAATTAATAACTATTCTAGAAAGGACTAAACTATGCCAACAAACACGAAGAAACCAAATCAAAGCATAGAGGATTTAAACAGTTATATTCATGTTATTCATCCTAGTGTATGGCTATTAATTGTTGCGATGCTCAGTATTCTTGTCGGAATACTTGTTTGGTCTTTTACTAGTAAAGTAAATAAACAAGTAGACGCTACAGTACACGTTTCAAATAATCAAACTGTTTGTTATGTTCATCATGAAGATAGTGCTTATCTACAAATCGGTATGAACGTAACTTATGCTAGTACCTCTGGTGAACTAGTTGAGCTTATAAATGAGACTAGTGATATCGATACATATCTAGTTGAGACTAGTAGTTTAGTAACAGATGGTTATTATGATGGAGTTATTATTTACGATGAGATTTCTCCAATTTCTTTTTTGTTAGATTAGGTGACGAATATGAAAAAGAATACTGTAAAACAACCTATCACAAGTGGTACTGCTAAAGTCCCTGTCATCATGCAACTAGAGGAATTAGAATGTGGTGCTGCTAGTCTATGCATGGTTTTAGCTTATTACGACAAATGGATACCATTAGAAGAAGTACGTGCTACATGTGGTGTTTCTAGAGATGGTGTAAGTGCTGGTAGTATCATGCGTGCTGCGAGATACTATGGCTTATATGCTTTAGGATACAAATGTAATGCTCATACCTTTTTTCAAAATGTTACTTTTCCTTGTATTGCCTTTGTACATGGCTATCACTTTGTTGTAATAACTGGTGCTAAAAATCATAAAATCTATGTAAATGATCCTGCTAAAGGAAATATGATTTATACAGAAAAAGAATTTGATCAAATTTTCAATCATATCATCATGCAATTTTCCCCTAGCGATACTTTTGTACCTAGTGGTAAGCCAAAGAGTATCTTTACGTTTGCTAAAAAAAGACTCAAGAATACAGGTGTTGCGATTACTTTTGCTTTAGCTACAAGTTTAATTGCTTCTTTGCTTAAACTATTAAGTCCTGCTTTTTCTCGTGTATTTATTGATTATTTATTACCAGGCAATCATCCTGAGTGGGTACTTCCTTTTATCGTTTTACTATCGATCATTCTTTTTATACAAATTGTTTTAGTAACTTTAGAATCTATATATTCTTTAAGAATTAGCGGTAAGATGGCTGTCATTGGCAATTCTACATTTATGTGGAAAATCTTAAAGATGCCTATGGAGTTCTTTAGCCAAAGAAGAGCTGGTGATATTGAACAAAGACAAGCAAGTAATGCTACGATTGCGACTAGTCTGATTAATACATTCGCTCCATTAGTCTTAAATATCATCATGATGTTATTTTATCTTTGTATCATGTTGAAATATAGTTGGACATTAACTTGTATTGGCTTAGCGTCAATGTTAGTTAATGCATTCATTACACGCTATATCACTAAAAAAAGAATCAATATTACCCGTGTTTCATTAAAGGAACAAGCCGCCCTTTCTTCTACTACTATCACTGGTATTGATATGATTGAAAGTCTGAAAGCAACTGGCGCAGAACTTGGTTTTTTTCATAAGTGGTCTAGTATACAAGCTCGTTTTAATGCCTCACAAATAAAATATGCTAAAACAGATGTTTACTTAAGCATGATTCCTCAATTTATTACTTCTTTAACTAGTTACGCCATTCTCATTTTAGGTGTATGGGAAATCATGAATGGAAACTTTACTATTGGTAAACTAATGGCTTTTCAAGGCTTTCTATCTTCCTTTATGACACCTACTTTATCTTTAATCGACTCGCATAGAACACTTCAAGAAATGCGTACAAACATGGAAAGAATTGATGATGTCATGGATTATCATGATGAAGATATATTTAGCACAAAGAAAGAACATACCTACAACAAACTTACAGGAAAAATAGAAATTAAGAATTTAGTATTTGGTTATAACAAACTATCTACACCAATTATTGAAGACTTTAATCTTTCTATAGAACCTGGTGAATCCATTGCCATTGTTGGTGATTCAGGATGTGGTAAATCTACGTTATCTAAACTATTATCTGGAATCTATGAACCTTGGAGTGGTGAAATATTATTCGATGACAAACCACTAAAAGATATTTATAAAGGAGTATTCCGTTCTTCATTAGCTATCGTCGATCAAGATATCACTTTATTTGAAGATACTATCGCAGAAAATATACGTATGTGGGACTTAAACATTGATGAAGCTTCTATTATCGAAGCGAGCACAGACGCTAGGTTTCATGATGATGTCATGCATAAACCACATGCATATCGTTATAAGTTAAAAGAAGATGGTAGAGATCTTTCTGGTGGTCAAAGACAAAAACTAGAACTTGCTAGAGCACTAGTCATTAACCCTTCTATCTTAATTCTTGATGAAGCAACGAGTGCATTAGATGCTGAAAACGAATATGAGATTTTACAAGCGATAAAGAAAAGAAATATCACATGTATTATGATTGCGCATCGTTTATCTACAATCCGTTCTTGTGACAAAATCATTGTCTTAGAAAAAGGTAAAATTGTAGGACAAGGTACACACGAAGAACTTTTAAAAACAAATGATTTATATCAAAGATTAGTCCACGAAGCTTAGGTGTTTATATGAATGAATTTAATATCAATTTAAAACTAAAAGAATTTACAGATGATGAAGAATTCTCTGAAGCGATAGACTCTTTGCGTGATGCCATCATGGGAGAGCATCTTAAAAATGCCTTGAATTATCATGAAATTGAAAGTTCTGTTATCGATGAAATCTTAAAGTATTTTCACGTGCAATATACTAGTACACCACTTCCTTCTAGTATAAATACACTAGATAAACAATTAGACTATCGTTTACGTCCTTTAGGCATCATGTATCGAAATATAAAACTAGATGCTTGTTGGTATTCAAAAACGACCTTCATTATGCTAGGCACCATGAAAGAAAATGGTAACGCTGTTGTTTTAAAACCTGCAAAGTTAGGTGGATATATCCTTATTGATCCTCTTACGAGTAAACAAACACATATCAATAAACAAATCGCTAACTTACTTGATGATGAAGCGATATGCTTTTATCCTGCATTACCAGCAAAAAGCTTAACGATTAAAGATTTATTGCATTTTATGTTTGAACAATTAAATGTTTCTGACATTCTCTTCTATGTAGGTGTAATTCTTGCATTATCTTTATTAGGATTACTTGTACCAATGTTTACGAAGTTATTATTTGGTAGTGTATTAGAATCTCATGACTTAAAACAATTACTTGCCTTAAGTATATTTATCACATGTTACTTAATTAGTTCGTTATGCCTAAAAACATATCAAAATCTAATGAAGTCAAAGATGTCCACAAAACAAGATGTCATTGTACAAGCAGCTTTAATGAGTAGAGTCATTCATTTACCTTCTTCATTTTTTACTCAATTTAGTTCAGGTGAACTCTACTATAAGATTAAAAGTGCTGAAGAAATATGTTCTACAATATTTGAAACAATAGGATCAACTGGTTTAGTCTCTTTATTTTCAATTATTTATATCATTCAAATTGCTCGCTACGCTAAATGTCTTGTTGCCGCAACACTACTAATCATTTTGACTTCATTACTTTTTACGATACTTACAAGTATTATCGAGTCAAAGCATTTATTAAAACAAATGGATGCTAGTGCTAAAACAAGCGGTTTAACCTATGCGACCATAAAAGGAATACAAAAGATAAAGCTAACAGGTTCTGAAACAAGAATGTTTGCTAAATGGGCTAAAACATACGCTAAAGAAGCTAGCCTACAATATAATCCACCACTATTCTTAAAACTAAGTCAAGTATTTCAACTAGCCATCACTTCAATAGGAATGATCATGATTTATAGTATCAGTATTCAAAATCACATTAGCGTGGATAACTATTATGCTTTTGCTTCAGCGTTTGGAATGATTACTGCTGCATTTAATGCCTTAGCAAATGCTTGCTTACTATCTGCCACAATACCACCAATGTTAGAAATGGCTAAACCTATCCTAGAAGCGATACCAGAAAATAGTGAGCATAAAGAAATCATTAACGATTTATCTGGTGCAATAGAAATGAATCACTTAAGTTTTAGATATGATCATGATTTACCTTATGTTATTGATGATTTAAGTTTATCAATTAAGCCTGGTGAATATGTCGCAATTGTTGGTTCAACGGGATGCGGAAAAAGTACTCTATTACGACTTTTACTAGGTTTTGAAACACCATCAAAAGGTTCTATCTTTTATGATAAACATGACTTACTAGACATTGACTTACCATCGCTTAGAAAACAAATCGGTACAGTTCAACAAAACAGCAAATTATTCCCAAGTGATATCTTATCAAATATTACAATATCTGATCCTACGCTTACTGAAGAAGATGCGTGGAAGGCGGCAAACCTTGCTTCTATCGCGGATGATATTAAACAAATGCCTATGGGTATGCATACTGTTATATCTGAAGGACAAGGTGGTTTGTCTGGCGGTCAGAAACAAAGAATACTTATCGCTAGAGCTTTAGCCACTAAACCTAAAATATTATTTTTTGATGAAGCAACCTCTGCATTAGATAACATCACACAAAGTAAAATTTCTCAAGCAATAGAAAAACTAAATTGTACGAGAGTCGTCATTGCGCATCGTTTATCTACCATCAAAAACGCAGATAGAATCTTATATCTAGAAAATGGCAAAATTACAGAAAGTGGTACATATGATGAGCTCATTAAACGCAATCAAAAATTTGCTCATTTAGTAGAACGCCAACGTTTAGATTAATGATTTGCAACACTTAAAACAGTATTGACTATTTTCGCAAAACAAACATTCTGGATAACTTTATTGAGTTCTCCACGTGTTTGTTTTTTTGTTGTGAACTCTTCAAGAACATATTCTTTTAGTTCCATTAATTCTGTTTCACTTACGGCGTTCGCTACTTCCGCCATCCAGAATATGAGTTCACCACAAGTAATACTTTTACTAAATGGTGCATTGTATTTTCCTTCTAATTCAGATTGTTCAACCCAACTATGAATTAAGTGATTATATTGATTATATATTTCTTGTTCACTTAATCCTTGTTTTCTAAAGTAACTCACGTAACCACCCGATTCTTGTTTATACCCTCTAGCGATAAGATCACTAGTTAACGCACAAGAAGTATTAGCTTTATTGATAAAGAAAGCTTTTACTTGCGGTAAATACATATTTAAGTCTGTCACTTCAATATAAAGATGATCTTTCACTGATACACCATGATTTTTTCTAATGATACAAAGTGCAGTAGAAATATCTTTATTTCCTACTCTTGATGAAAGCCAACTTGCTAAATTTTGGTAATCATTACGTTCACTAAAGATAGCTTTTAGGTAATCATCATCGTTTTCTTCTAGTTTTATTGCACTACATTGATTGAAATCTATCGCATAGCTTACATAGTATTCATTGTGATTTATTTTTACTTTAATCATCTTATCTCCTTATTGTGCAAGTAAATATAGCATAAATAAAAGACTAGTCAATTACGACTAGTCTAACAAGATTGGGGGAATCTTGACATGAAGTTATAGAATATCAATATATTTCTTTTCAGTTTCTTCTTTATGTTCTTCAGTAGGAACACTGATTGTTAAGATACCATCATTGAATGATGCTTGGATATCTTCTTCACGAATGTTATCACCAACATAGAAGCTTCTTGAGCAACTACCTGAATATCTTTCTTGACGAATTAAGTTGCCCTTAGCATCCTTTTCTTCATCACTTTCATGCTTTTCAGCACTAATTGTTAAGTTACCATTGTATAAAGAAATCTTTACATCTTCTTTCTTAAAACCTGGTAAATCAATATCCATTACATACTTACCATCTTTTTCATGAACATCTGTTCTCATTAGACGGTTGTTACTGAAACCTGTAAATACGTTATCCCATAAATCATCAAACATACTGTTATTTTTTGCTAAATATCTCATAATATTCAACTCCTTTTCTTTATTCAATTCCAATATATTTCTTTTCTTCTTGTTGTTTCTTTTCTTCTGAAGGAACAGTGATTGTTAATAAGCCATTATTGAATGCTGCCTTAACATCATTATCTCTAATTCCTTCACCAACATAGAAGCTTCTTGTTGCTTCACCATAATATCTTTCTTGGCGAATCAATTGACCTTTTGCATCTTTTTCTTCTTGTGATTCATTCTTATGAGCACTGATTGTTAATGTACCTCTATCAAGTGCGATTTTAATATCTTCTTTTTTATATCCAGGAAGTTCTATATCAAGAATATAATCACCGTCTTTTTTATGAATATCTGTACTCATCACACTGTAATTTTGGAATGCTGGTCCTGAGAACATATCATCAAACATATCAAACATTCCACTTCTTCTTTTCATTGGTTCATATACCATAACTAGTACCTCTTTTCTATCGACCTCTTCATCGATTACACCATTATATTAGCTCGCGTTTTTAGCAGAGTCAAGGCTTGAGTGCTAAAAGTTTTAAAATTATTTATGTGCTTTATTTATCGCTTATTTTCGTACTTTCCAAAAGAATGACGTGCAATCAAAAATATTTTATTTATCACTTTTTACTTTTTAGTGCTAACTGATTTGCATATAAAAAGCCATGTTTCTGGAAAAGCTAATATAAAAATGAAGAAATGGGGTGAGGACATAATCCTTCCTTTTCTAGTCCAAGATTATGTCCACACCCTTTTCTTCTTCAACTTAAAATTATTATTTACAAAAATCTCTATGTGCACATCACAAATACTTCTTTATATTATCTTCTGAAACTTGTTCGATTATTTTTGTCATTTCACCTAAAACTGTATCAACGCCTTTTTTTGTTTTATACCAATTTTCTCTATTTATTCCATATACATTTACAGGTGAAATGTATATATTCGCTTTTGGAAAAAAAGTTTTATAAATCAATAAGCATCTCTTTGCGTGAAATGATTTGCAACAAATTATCGCACTAGATATATCTATATCATTTTTTTCTAACAATATTTTAGAATATTTAGCGTTTTCAATTGTGAAAGTCGCAAATTCTTCTGGCATTATTTTATCTACAGCAACATTATTTTCCACTAATATTCTTGTTAAGAATAACGCTTCTGTAACTTTCAAATTATTAACATATTCATTCTTTGCGCTATACCTTCCAGATGGAATAATTAGATTAGAATATCCTTGCTTAATAATTGATGCAGCATGAACAGCTAATTCTGAGCAAAAACTTCCAGGAATAAAAATGCAATCCGCCAATTTTAAAGTATCGCTAATAAATATAAATTCCGTAATATATTTTATGATTTCTTCATTTAAATTTTCTTCTAAAAAAATCATTTTTTCTTTTGTAATATGTTTTCATAAATCCATTTTGCCGGGCCATCTTCATCATTCTTCCCGCAAATATAGTGAGCAACTTTTTTTAACTCATCTGCAGCATTTTCAACTGCAACACTATTATCAATTTTTCCTAGAATATCCATGTCATTATAATCGTCCCCAAAAGCAACAACTTCATCTTCAGCAAAGCCAATATAGTTTAGCAAAGCAACTAATCCATTATATTTATTCGCATTTTTTTGCATAATAATATAAAAAGTAGGATTTTCAATGCTTGTAATCAATTTGCATTCATACTTATCAAAATCAATTTTTTTCATTGCTGATTCATTAGAAGTGAATACACTTATTTTTTGTATTTCATTAGTATCAAAATCCACAAAATCACAATATTCTCTGACACCTTCTTTTACAAATTTTTGATTATTTGTATATATTTTTGTCGGATAAGCTATCGCAATATTCGCATTTTCAATTTTCGTTAACAAATGCACTAAATCTTTCACTTTTGCAGAGTCAAGTGTAATTTGATGAATTATTTTTTCTCCATCATATACAGCACTACCATTTTGCGAAATACAATACTCAGCACCTATTTGTTTTGCAATAGTCGTAACATTAGTTATAGTGCGCCCTGTAGCTATTGCTATTTTACCTCCACTTTTTTTAAACTTTTCAAGTACCTCTACCGTAAATTTACTGAGACTTTTGTCTGTGTGAAGCAAAGTTCCATCCAAATCAAAAACTAATAACTTAATCATACTTACCTCCTAGTTTTTTCGTTTTTAATTATCTATAAAAGTTAAAATTGTATTTAAAGATTCTTTTTCTTTTTCATAAATGCTATCCACTAATGATAAACATTTTAGATAAACATTTTCATCACCCAAGACTAAACTTATTAAATTTTGATGTTATTCCAATACCTAAACATTTCACGAAGCTTTCTTTAGTTGACCAAATTTCTGATAGTTGACATTTTTTACTTCAACATCTACTCCAATATCATACGATTGTTGAAATCCTCCAACCCACAGATTATTTTTATTTGAATAATTAAACTTTAAAAGAGAATGCGTCAAATACGGCTTACCTTCTTTTGTCTTCTTTAAAGAAATTGTCTTTTCATTGATTCCAAGGTCATTTAAGCAAACATTCAAAATATGATCATTGGGAAGGTAACTTATATAAATATCCATTATAATTCCTGAAAATCTTCCAATTTTAATTCATCTAGTTTTTCATCTTGATGAGCTACTAGTCTACTTGATTGTTTTAGAATTGCTTCTTCAACAATATTTCTAGCTAAACGACCATTACCAGCTTCTGCAGCACGTGTTTCTTGTACCTTAGTGAAATAATCTTGTAATGGACTAAGAGCTTCTTCACTAATAAAGTATCCTTTACTTTTAGCTTGTATACATGCAATTTCTTTTAATTCTTCTCCTGTATAATCAGGGAAATCAATTAGATTTGGAAATCTAGATCTTAATCCAGAATTACTTTCTAAGAATACTTCCATTTCTTTTTTATATCCTGCTAATACAACAATTAAATCATCACGATTATCTTCCATTGCTTTAACAATAGTATCGATACATTCTAGACCAAACGCGTCATCATTACCTCGATATAAGGAATATGCTTCATCGATAAATAGCACACCACCTAATGCTGATTTAATGACACTCATTGTTAATGGAGCTGTTTGTCCAACATATTGAGCTACTAAATCTGCACGAGTCACTTCCACAAGTTGTCCTTTAGATAGTGCACCTATTGCCTTCATATATCGTGCTAGTAATCTAGCAATGGTTGTTTTACCAGTACCAGGATTGCCTGTAAAAATCATATGTTTAGAAATTGCACTAACTTTCATTCCTTGTTCACGACGTAACTCTTGGATATGAATATGGCTTTGTAAAGAGCGGACATACTCTTTTACTTTTGTTAAGCCTACAATTTCATCCATTTCTTTATTTACAGCATCTATTTCTTCACTACTTGTTTTAGAACGAATAAGTACTGTTTCTGTATCATGAATTAATGCATATGGCTTATCTTCTTTTAGTACGATACTTGCGTCAATTGCTTCTGTATGATTTAGCTTTAAAGCAACTTGGCTTAATGAAACATAGAAATCATCAAATAATGATGTAATACCATCTGCACCATTCATCTTGTCATAATGTTGTAATACCCATGTCTTTAAAACATCACTATCTTTTAAATTAAACTTTAAGTTATTCTTACTCTTTGTTTCAAGTTCATTTATTTTTTGTTCAATTACTTTCGTGATTTGTTCTTCATTCAGTGTTGTAAAAATAATTGTATCTAAAACATGATATAAGAAGTTTGCACCAAAAGCGTTTTGTATTGCTTTCGTACCACCAGTCGTAATAAAGAATAAGTATTTACCTTCCGCAGACAATGAATCTACTGCTTCTTTTACTAATCCTGTTTGATTTTCTACTAAGACACCTTTAGTGAATACATATCTTTTATTTAAGATAATCTTTCCATCACTCACTAGACTATCAAGCATTCTTAAAAATGATGGGAATCCTGTCTCAAAGTTTTCAAAGCAGATTACACTACCTTTACCATTTAACGCTTGATATAAGTCTTGTAAGAATACTTGTTCTTGTGATCCACTTTGATATAAGCTCATATCAATTGTATAAATATCTTCACTGAGTAAAACTTGTTTATGATATAAGTCTTTCACTAAACGAGATAATGTTTCGTGTCTGCCACTACCATTAGGCCCACTAATTACTGCTATATTTTTCGCTTTACCTTTTTCTTCACCCATTACATAAGGTCTTTGAAAGGCATGAATTAAGTTTTCTTGTGTATCTTCACTAACAATTGTTTGTGATTTTAATTCTTCTGTAATCTTAGAAAAAGTATCATGTACATCGACTATTTCCGTTTGAACTGGTTCATTTTTTACACCATAATCATTTTGTAATTCATTTCTTACTCTTTCCATATCAGAAGTAGAAAGAGAATCAACTAGCCCTGTACTCTTACTAATCTCTTCTAAGTCTTTTTGTTGTTTTTCGAGAATCGCTTTTAAACTATTAAATGATTCTGTCGCATTCTTTAATGTATCTGCCGTTTCATTTACTTTCTTTTTTGAATCAAAAGATAATTCTACAGCTTTAGCAGGTTCAATCTGTTCATAAGAACGATTTTTTCCTAAAACTTCTTCCATCAATCTTTCTTTTTCTTCATGTTTACGATCTCGATTATTCATATAAACCTCTTATTTCTTTGTGGCTGTAGATTCCATAGAATCCATACCACCTGTTAAACCATCTTTTTGTAATAAAGCTTCTAGAGTAGCCATATCTACAGATAAATTTGTAAAATCAGAATCACTAAGTGTAGGAATAATATTATTTAATGCTTCATTGATTGATTTAATTGTACGTGTTAATTGATCTACACTCTTTTCATAGTTTGGATCACTTTTTACAGTTTGTAAATTCTCATATGTATGTAAGATTTTTACTAGGTATGGTAAATAATATTCATACATTTTATCTAGTTTCTTTGCACTATCTGGGAACTTATTTTCTAAGATTTGTACTTGTTTTAATAAAGCACACGTCTCATATAAACCATTAGAAATCTCTTCATGAGGAATATCATCATTTAATGCATTAATCTCATTAATAAACTTTTGTGACTTACTAATAGGTGTTTCTTTCACTTCTTGTTTTACTTCAGGTTCTTTTTTTGGTGCATTATTTTCTACAATTTCCGCATCAACAATTGTCGTTTCTTTTGTTGTATTTTCACTAGTTGCTAGTTTCAATAAAGCATCAAATAGTTCATCATATGCTGCTCCATATTTATTACGATATTCATTGATTGTTCCAATTCTAGAACCATTACGGTATACATCTAGACTACTTAAAGAACTATATTTATCTGTACGAGGAATTAATTCAAGACCATCTAATACAAATAAAGAATTGTGTGCTCTAAAATATTTCCTGAGAAATACATTAATTTTTGCTAAGTCACTTGCTGTGTGAACAGTGCCATTCTTTCTTTCTGTATATCCATAAGAGCGTGTATAAGAGCGTCTAAACGGATTACTATTACTTTGATTATTCGCAGATTGAATTGCTTTGTAGATAACAAATGCCATTATGCCAAAAAGGATTAATCCCGGAAGAATTCCTGATCCACCAATAATAAAGAATAAAAATATAACAAACCAAAAGTCTCCAAAAGGTTTACGACGCATAATAATTCTCCTTTAACGTAATTGTAATTATAACATAGCACTATATTTCTTAGCTTTATTTCCAATAAAAATCCTGGAAGTAAACTAAGAGAATTGTTTCTAAGATTAAAATCAATGGAACACCAAACTTAAATAAAGGTTTTCTTGTCTTATGATGAAATAAAATCATTGCAAGATAACTGCCATATGCTCCACCAAGTATTGCTAGTAATAGTAATGTTTTTTCGCTAATACGCCATTTATGATACTTTGCTTTAAGTTTATCTAGTCCATAGATTAGAAAACTTAAAACATTGATAACACCTAAATAGAAAATCATTGTTCCACCTTTTCAAAGCGATACTTTTGTTTAATATTAGGATACTTATCATGATCCACTTCACTCATAAACATGTCTTTAGGTCTAGCATAAATACCAAACGAACCATATAGAGCTTCATATACAACAAGTTTCTCACCTGTTTCCGTATGTTCTGCAATCGTTATAATTCGATATAAATATTTAGTTGAGTTAGGATCCACTGTTTCTCTTTTAAAATGAGCAACAATGTCCCCACTATTTAATTTTCTTTCGTTATTCATACGCTAATATTAACATATATAAAAACTGCCTGAATATTACATCAAGCAGTTCGTGTATAATTTTTATTTTCTTTATTCTTCGGCAGCGGCATTTTGACCAGCAAGTCTACCATAATGTACGGAGGAGCCAATCGCAACACCACAACTTGGATATTCAGAACCAAATATACCAACAAATGCTGTTTCACCTGCTGCATATAAGCCAGAAATTACATTACCTTCTTCATCTAGTACATGTGATCCAGTATCTGTATTAATACCACCAAATGTAACAGTTAATACAGGATTCATTTGAATTGCATATAATGTACCTTCTAGTTTATACATATATTCACTTGGTTTACCAAAGTCATCATCTGTACCCTTATCACAAAGTTCATTGTAACGCGTAATCGTCGCTTCTAATGTTGCACTATCTACACCCATTTTTTCTGCTAGTTCACTTACTGTATCAGCGCTTAGTGTAGAATCAAGCGTTAAACCATATTGAACAGTCGCATTAGGATCTTCACTAGAGGCAATATACCATCCACCTTCTGAACCACTTTCTCTTAATGCAGTCGCAACATGAGATTGGTATGTATATTCATTAACAACTCTTTCACCATTATTGTTTACAACTAAGCCACTTTCTTCATTGATACCAACACCACAAGTAAAGCTTACTGCAACTTCTTGTACACCTTTAGAATAATAGATATCTGCTCCAACTTCTTTTGCAAGAATTAAACCATCACCAGTATTACCACCTGGAACACTTGTTGTATAGTTTTCATAATACATTGAACCTAAATCATGATTAGCAGCATAACCACCAGTCGCAATAACTACACCTTTTGCATTAACTGTCACTGTAGAACCATCTTTTTTCACACCAACTACACCAACAGCTTTACCATCTTCCATTAGAATTTGATCAGCTGTGCAATTGTAAATAATTTGAGTATCTGTTTTTGATACTGCGTCATATAGCGGTACAGAGATTTGTCCACCAATACCTGATGTTTGACCCCCTCCACCTTTTGTATTTAGTACTCTCCATGGTGTAATAGATGAGTGAATCGGTTCAACATTGATGACATCTACACCTAATCCTTCTAACCACTCAACATCTTCTAATGCATGGTTTGTAAATTCGTGTAGTTTATCTGAATCAATTTCATCATATTCATCATAACTAGCTAAATAGTTATATAAATCTTCTGCTGTATCTCCACTAAATCCTGCTTCTTCTTGTTCAGGTGTACCAGCCGCAACTAGTTTTCCACCAGAACGTGTTGTCGCTCCACCTACAATACCTTGTTTTTCTAAGATTACTACAGAAGCTCCTGCGGTACTTGCTTCTAAGGCTGCACTCATTCCTGCAGCTCCTGCTCCTAAAATAACCACATCCGCATCAATTGTTTGATCTTCTGCTTTTACTGTTTCGCCTTTTACTTTTAAGCTAGAAACATCTGCTCCAGCTTCTTCTAAAGCAGAACTAACAGCACTTACTACAGCAGCTGAAGTAATAGTCGCTCCTGTAATTGTATCTACAGCTAAAGATTGGTTTTCTACGATTTGTGTAGGAATTGTTTCAATAGGTGTTTCTTTCATACCATAGCCAATTCCATAAGTTTCTGTGTGACTTGTCACATTTACACTTTCAATTTTGTCTTCACTCACTGTAACTTCTACAGATAACATACCATTATGACCTGTAGCTTCAGCAGTATAAGTTCCAGCAGTATACCCTGTCCCTGTTGGAGTAGATGTTGTAGTAGAAGCTTCTTCGTTACTACTACTGCATCCTGTAAAAGTTAATGCCATAACACTAGCTAATACAATATTAATTAATTTTCTCATTTCCTTTTCCTCCGGTATAAATAGAATAATGTATACGGTTACAGGAAGGTCAAATTGTGAAATTTAAAGACTATTTTTAACATTTTTATCAAATTGTTTATGAATTAACGAATATTTTCACAAAGTTTATTTTATAAACTGTTCCCTTAGGGTATACTTTAGCTATGAAGATGAATGAAGCGTGTAAACAAACAAATTTAACAAAGAAAGCAATTCACTATTATATTGATTGTGGATTAATACGTGTTAAGAAATTAGATAATCATTACTATGATTTTAGTGAAGAAAATATTGAAGAATTAAAACAAATTGCTTTCTTTAGAAAAGTAGGTATTAGTATTGAAACCATTAAAAAGATATTTACTTCTCCTACTGCTTTAAATTTCTTTTTAGTGGAAGAAAGAAACAAGCTATATCTTGAAGTAAAAGAAAAAATGAATACTTTGATGAATTTGACATCATTAATTCTAAGTTTGCCACATAACGCTACACCTGATGATTTACCTCAAACGATTCCTTCATCACAAGATATTGTCCATTCATTGTTTGCTCAAATCCCACAAGATTTAAACTATAGGATGTTATCGATTTATATCTTTTCTGCATATACAGATGAATTCGCAACAGAATATAAAAGATACTTATGGCAAAAGATTGAAGCAGAAGTACAAAAACAATTTCAATCCACTTCTTTTGAAGCACTAGATTATTTTTCTATTCATAATGATGGTGAAAAAATGTTAAATAAATATTCTCATGATTTCAAAGCATCTCTATGCCTATTTGAAGCTACTTCTTTAGAACCTATCGTAGACGCGTTTATTAACAAATTAGAACAATTTTTAAATACTGATGAAGCAATTCAAGCTTGGAACACCCATTATGAAAATGTTTATGTTCCTACCCTTAATGCATATCACGCATGTGCTAAAGAAGTATTAAAAGAATTCTCTAATCGTTTTACCGTTTGTAACAAAAAGATTGAACAAATTATTGTGTTAACTGATCAAAAGATTGCTAACACAAATATCAAAGAAGATTTATACACAAAGTGTCATATTAATGATGAAAACTATGGTACTAGTCTCTTCTTACTTTTCTTATATAATCCTATCGATTACATTATTTAAACCACTTGTGAACTACTCGGTCATAAATGACCGAGCTTCTGGGAACGCCACACTTAAGTAAAACTTCTACCCAGAGGTGTTAGCTATTTACCAAGGCTTGT
>CAVCUC010000038.1:0-21362 GCA_963605225.1 bacterium | reverse complement strand
TAAAATGTTTTTCACAATATGGTTTAAGCATATTCACAAACCAATCTGCTGTAACATCCCCTTGAGGATAAATTGGTTGAATCCAACTATCTTCACTAACAGGTAGTGGGCAATATTCATCTAATCTTTTTTTACCTGTATGATTACAATCAACCCCAATAACAACTAATGGAATATTATTGTTATCTAAATAATCTTTCATACCCCAAGATTTACCGAATGTCGCAACACTATCTAAAAATAAGTTATGACCATCAAACATATAAAGAACATCATATTTCGTTTTTCTTTTTTCGTTATAGTTGTTTGGTAAATAGACATAAACTGTTCTAGGACTTTGCTTTAATGGTTTAATGTCTAATGTAAATGTTTTTATTTCACCCATAAATTACATCCACTTGATTTTGCTTTCAGTACCATTTTTAATACGTTCAATATTACTCTTGTGACGATATGTAACTAAAATCCAAAGAATAAATACAGCTAATGCAATGATTTTGTTGGCATTAATCATAAAACTAACGATTGATGCGATAAGAATTGAAGAAATGCTCGCAACAGATACCATCTTTGTAAGGTATAAAATGATTAAGAAACAAATAATTGGAAAGAAGAATTGCCAAAAATATTGTCCATTCATTAATATTGCAATACCAAGTAAGAAACCATATGTTGTAGCGACTGCTTTACCACCATGGAATTTTGTGAAAATAGGGAAACAATGTCCAATACAACAAGCTAGTCCTGCAAAAATAATTGCTTGACTCGCTAGTTTATATGCAAGTAACATCGCAAAGAAACCTTTTAAAGCATCTAATATAATGACTAGCATTCCTACAGGTTTACCTAATACTCTACCAGCATTAGTTCCACCAATATTACCAGAACCTTCTTTTCTTATATCTTTATGGAAAAACACTTTTCCAATGACAAGTCCCCAAGGAATTGAACCAAATAAATAACTTAAAATAATTACAAGGATAGTTTTCATAAATTACCTCCAGTTGATATTTTAGCATAGAGTACAAAATATGATAAAACTTCCAAAGAAAATCAATTGTAGAAGCGGTGACTTCTAGTATAATAATGGGGTTGAAATGGAGCAAACAATGACAGTAAATAAAAAATATGAAGATGATAGCATTCAAATATTAAAAGGCTTAGAAGCTGTTCGAAAAAGACCAGGTATGTATATTGGTTCTACAGATAGCCGTGGATTGCATCATTTAATTTGGGAAATTGTTGATAATGCTATAGACGAAGCGTTGAATGGCTTCGGTAAAAAAATAAGTATCACTTTAGAAGCGGATGGTAGTTGTACTGTACAAGATGAAGGTCGTGGTATGCCTATTGGAATGCATGCTAGTGGCATGAATACATTACAAGTTATCTTCACTATCCTTCACTCTGGTGGTAAGTTTACTAGTGAAGGTGGCTATAAAACAGCAGGTGGCTTACATGGTGTGGGTGCTTCAGTAGTAAATGCTTTAAGTGAATGGTTAGTTGTTGAAGTAGCACATGATGGAAAGCTTGTGCGAATGCGTTTTGATCATGGTGATAAAAAGATTGGTAAATTAGAAAATCTTGGAAATACCAATAAGAGTGGTACAAAAGTAACATTCTTACCTGATCCTACAATCTTTTCTACAACAGAATTTAAATTTGATACAGTATGTGAAAGAGCTCGTGAAGAAGCGTTCTTATTAAGTGGAATTGCAATTACGGTTACAGATAAAAGAGGAAAGACACCAGTATCAGAAACATTTTGCTATGATAATGGCTTAATTTCTTTCTTAGATTACTTACATGAAGATCGTACAGTATTAATGCAACCAGTATTATTTTCTGGTGAAGCGTTAGGTATCAAAGTGGAAGTTGCTTTCCAATATACAGATGATTATCAAGAAAATACATATAGCTTTGTTAACCTAGTTCGTACAGGTGATGGTGGTACACATGAAGTAGGCTATAAGACAGCCTTTACAAAAGCAGTAAATGATTATGCTAGAAAGTATGGACTACTAAAGGATAAAGATAAAAATCTGGAAGGAAGTGATGTTCGTGAAGGACTAACTTCTATATTATCGATATCTGTACCTGAAGAATTATTACAATTTGAAGGACAAACAAAAGGAAAACTTGGTACACCACAAGCAAAACAAGCAGTAGATGCGGTTGTGTCAGATAAATTAGCATATTGGTTAGAAGAAAATAAGGAACAAAGTGATAATTTAGTTCGTAAGATGATGAAAGCTTCTTTAGCTCGTGAAGCGGCACGTAAAGCTAGAGAAGATGCTAGAAAAGGCAAAAAAGCAGGAAAGAGTGAAAAGATGCTTTCAGGAAAACTTGCTCCTGCACAAACAAAAGATCCTTCTATCAAAGAATTATTCTTAGTCGAAGGTGATTCAGCCGGTGGTAGTGCAAAACAAGGTAGAGATTCACGATATCAAGCGATATTGCCATTACGTGGTAAAGTATTAAATACAGAAAAATGTACGATGAGTGATATCGAAAAGAATTTAGAGTTAAATACTTTAATTTATGCATTAGGTGCTGGAGTAGGTGCTGACTTTGATTATAAAGAAAGTAACTACAATAAAGTCATTATCATGACCGATGCCGACGACGATGGTAGTCATATTCAAATTCTTTTATTAACTTTCTTCTATCGTTATATGCGTCCTTTAGTTGAACAAGGTATGGTTTATATCGCTTTACCACCACTATATAAAGTGACTAAAGGTAAACAATCAGAATATTGTTATACGGATGAAGAATTAGAAGAATTAAAGAAGAAATTTGGTAAAGCAGAAGTACAAAGATATAAAGGACTTGGTGAAATGAATGCAACTCAACTTTGGGAAACAACCATGGATCCAGCAACGAGAACATTAATACAAGTAGGCATTGATGATGGTGTACTTGCGGAAAGAAGAGTATCCACATTAATGGGAGATAAAGCAGAATTAAGAAGAAAATGGATTGAAAATAATATTCAATTTACATTAGAAGATAGCTTTAAGGTGGGCGAGTAATGGCAAAGAAAAAAGAAATTGTAGATACAACTAAATATATACCTGCTCTTCTTGAAGATATCATGAGTGATCGTTTTGGTAGATATGCTAAATATATTATTCAAGAAAGAGCTTTACCAGATGCTAGAGATGGCTTGAAACCAGTACAAAGACGTATTTTATATGCAATGTATCATGATGGTAACACTTGGGATCATCCATATAGAAAGAGTGCTAAGACAGTCGGTCTAGTTATTGGTAATTACCACCCACATGGTGATACATCTGTATATGACGCAATGGTCAGAATGAGTCAAGATTGGAAAGTTAGATTACCATTAATTGATATGCATGGTAATAATGGTTCTATTGATGATGACCCAGCAGCTGCGATGCGTTATACAGAAGTTCGTTTAGCAAAAGTTACTCAAGTCATGGAAGATGACTTAGATAAAGATACTGTTGAAATGACACCAAACTTCGACGATACAGAAAATGAACCAACAGTTTTACCAGTTCCTTTCCCTGTAATGTTAGTCAATGGTGCAACAGGTATTGCGGCAGGATACGCAACAAATATGCCTCCTCATAATATGAGAGAAGTCATTGATGCGACAATTTATCGTTTGCAAAATCCAGAATGTTCACTAGATGAAGTGATGCAATATTTACCTGGTCCTGATTTTCCTACAGGAGCGATTGTTCAAGGTAAACAAGGCATTAAAGATGCATTTACTACAGGAAGAGGTCGTATTGTAGTAAGAGCGAAAACAGAAGTAATTGACGCAAAAACTTGTAAACAAATCGTTGTTACAGAGATTCCTTATGAAGTCATCAAAAGTGAACTTGTTAAACAAATGGATGAAATTCGTTTAGCAAAAGATATTGATGGAATCTTAGATGTAAGAGATGAATCAGATAGAAATGGTTTAAGAATTGTTATTGATATCAGAAAAGATGCGAATGATGAATTAATCTTAAATTATTTCTTTAAAAATACTGATTTACAAATCTACTATAACTATAACAATGTTGCGATTATTGATAAAAGACCAGTACAAGTTGGTTTATTAGGACTACTAGATGCTTTTATCGATTTTAGAAAAGATGTTGTCTTAAGAAGAAGTAGATATGAATTAAATCGTATGGAAGCGAGATGTCATATCATCGAAGGCTTGATGAAAGCTGTATCGATTTTAGATGAAATCATTGCTGAGATTCGTGCTTCAAAAGATAAAGGTGATGCGAAAAGAAGAATTAGTGAGAAGTTTGGTTTTGATGAAATCCAAGCTGAAGCGATTGTTTCTTTACGTTTATATCGTTTATCGAATACAGATATTATGGATTTAAGACAAGAGTTTGCTGAACTTGTGAATCAAATCGAAGAAACTAAATCCATTATTGAAAATGAAAATGTTTTAAAGTCTGTTATTGTTAAAGAATTAAGAAGCGTTAAAGAAGCTTATGGGGATGACCGTCGTACTAAAATCGAAGATCAAATCTCAGAAATTGTTATTGATAAAACAAGCATGATTCAAAGTGAAAAAGTCGTTGTTACTGTAAGTAGGGATGGATATGTAAAACGTGTATCCATGCGTTCTTATACAGCTAGCGAAGGTACTTTGACAGGTAAAAAAGAAGGCGATGAATTAATTGGTACAGTCTCTTGTGATACTTTAGATACATTGCTTCTATTTACAACAAAAGGTAATTATGCATTCTTACCAGTTTGGCAAATCGAAGAAGCTAAATGGAAAGATATGGGTATGCATTTAAATAAAGTAATCCGTATTGATGGTGATGATAAGATTAAAAATGCAATCTTAGTTAATCGTTTTGATACATATGCATATATCTTAACAGTTTCTTCTAATGGTCAAATTAAGAAAACACCAGTAAAAGAATGGTCTGTTCAAAGAAACTCAAGAGTTATTCCGGCGATGAATTTAGCTAGTGGTAGTGAACTAGTAGCTGCCTTTGTTGGTTATGAAGGACAAGATGTCGTGCTTGTTTCTAAAGAAGGTTATGCCGCAAGATATCCAATGAGTGATATTCCTTCAACTGGCGTAAAGAGTAAAGGTGTTAAAGGATTAAATCTAGGTAAAGGCGATAAGTTAGCTTTTGCTTGTACTGTAGAAGCAGATACTTCAGCTTTATTATTCTTAACTAAATCTGGTGGAATGAAACGTGTTAAGTTATCTGATATACAAGAAGGTAATCGACCTGTAAAAGGTAGTTTAATTGCTAAGAAAGTGAAGTCTAATCCACAAGAAATTGTTTATATGAGTACGATATCTTCATTTGATACCATTCATTTCTTTGATGGCAAAGAAGAGTGTGACTTAAAAGCGAGTGATATTCCATTAAAAGCTACGGATACTTTATTTGCGAGTCCTTTAGAACTAACAGGTAATTGGTATAAACAAAAAGGTATTGATGAATGCCGTATTGTGGATAAACCAGCGAATTTAGTTGAAGAAGAAATTGTACATGACGATGTAGAAAAGATATCTTTATTTGATGAGGAGGAAAACTGAGATGGCAATTTGTAGTGGTTGTGGTGCTGTATTGCAAAATGAACATAAAGATGAGTTAGGGTATTCTCCTAAGTTAGATGCTACATATTGTCAAAGATGTTTTAGATTAATACATTATGGCGATTTAACGGTATCAATGCGTGAAGGTATTGATTCTAATCTTGTGATGGAAGAAATTGAGAAACAAGAAGGATTAATTGTTTGGGTAGTAGATTTATTTGATTTTGAATCTAGCATGATTCAAGGTATGGCGAAAAAATTAGCGGATAGAGATATTATTCTTGTAGCGACAAAAAGAGATCTTTTACCTAAGTCCGTAAGTAATCAAAAAATTGCACAATTTATTTTCACAAGACTAAAAGAGTACCAAATTAAAGTAAAAGAACTTGTATTTACTTCAATTCATTCTGGTGAAGGAAGAGATACAGTACTTGAAAGTATTAAGAAATTCTATGATCATCGAAATATTATTGTGATTGGTAAAGCAAATGCAGGTAAGAGTACATTATTAAATGCACTACTTGGAGAAGATATTGTGACTAGTAGTCGATATCCAGGGACAACTCTTGCACTAAATACGATAAAAAAAGATGGAATGACTTGGATTGATACACCAGGTTTTGAAGTAGAACATAGTATGTTAATGAAGGTAGATGAAAAAGATTTAAAAGAAATTCTACCAACAAAAGAAGTGAAACCAATGATTTATCAAATACATGAAGATCAAAGTTTTGCGATAGGTGGTTTATGTCGTATAGATTTTAAACATGTTACGAAAGCTTCTGTTGTATTTTATATAGGGGAACATATGAAAGAACCACATCGTTCTAAAATACAAAGAGCAGATGAATTATGGGAAAAACATTATGGTGATGTATTGTCTCCTACACCAATTCAAAAAGATTTTAAAAAACAAGTTGTTGCGAAATCTTATCCTAAGGAAGATATTGTGATTGATGGCTTAGGATGGGTGAGTGTCAAAGGAGATGTGAAGACAATAGAAGTTACGGCACCAAGTGGTGTAAATATTACATATAGAAAGGCGATGTTTTAATGTTAACAGGAAAACAAAAAAGTTATTTACGTTCTTTAGCACAAACTGAACCAGCTTTATTTCAAATCGGTAAAGATGGTTTAAGTGATAATTTAATTCAAACAGTAGATGATGCTTTAAGAACACACGAATTAGTAAAAATTAAATTATTAAAAACAGTAAGTGAAGATACTGATGAAATTATTTTTGATTTAGCAATGAATACAAAAAGTGAAGTTGTTCAAAAAATAGGTAGAATTGTTGTTTTATATCGTAAAGCAAAAGAACCTAAGATTATCTTACCATGAGTAAAATAGGTATTTTTACAGGGATATTTGATCCAATTTCTGCTCAAGAACTACAAGAAGCTTTAGCATGGAAAAAAGAAGAACATTTATCGAATGTGATTTTTGAAGTGGAAGGTAGTGCTACCTTATCGATAGAGGAAAGAAAAAAGTTAGTCGAACTAGCAATTAAACCTTATCGTAAGTTTAAGATGAGTTATCACAAAAAAAGTGATGACACTATCTTATACAAAAAAGCTTCAAACACTCATGAAGAAGAAATACGACAAGGATCATTCTATTTGTGCGATAAAAGAGTGAGAAGAGAATTACTACTAAAAGAATATTATTTTGATAGTGCAGTGAAATTTCATTGCAAACCTCGTCGTTATGAGCATTCTTTAGCAGTAAGAGATGTTTGTGTTGATTTAGCAAAAGCACATGATTTAGATCTTCGTATTGCTAGAACAATGGGAATCTTACATGATATTACTAAAAATAAATCGGATGAATGGGGTAAAGCATTACTTGATGTTTATGAGCCAACAATTACTTCAATGAGTCCTAAAGTATGGCATAGTGAAACAGCAATCTTCTTTTTAAAAAAAGAAATGGGATTACATGATCAAAAAGTGCTAAATGCGATATGGCATCATACACTAGGTACAGGGAAAAGTGACTATGCCAAAATCTTATATATAGCCGATAAATGTGAACCAACTAGAGGTTATGATGCATCAAGAGAAATAAATTTAAGTAAGAAAAGTCTTAAAGAAGGTTTCGATTTATGCATAAAAGAAAGTGAAGAATATCGTAAAAATGAGAGATGATACAAAAAAGATTATTCGTGATTTTATAGATGAGAGAGATTGGGATAAATTTCATTCTCCAAGTAATTTAGCGAAATCCATTTCTATAGAAGCTGCGGAACTATTAGAATGTTTCCAATGGGATGATGATCATTACGATTTAGAACATGTAAAAGAAGAACTAGCAGATGTAATTATTTATTCCCAACAATTACTAGATAAATTAAACTTAGATATGGATGAAATTGTTCAAGCGAAAATGATTAAAAATGCGATTAAGTATCCAGTGAAATAAGGAAAAGGAAAGTATGAGAGAATTATTAGAATTTACAGAAAAAAAGCTATCAGAGAAGTTAGCAGAAAATATAATTGCGATTGATATGCATGAAACTAGTCCGTTTAATGATTATTTTGTTATTGCGACTGCAAAAAATGTAAGACATGCGGCATCTTTAGCAGATGATTTAATTGAAGCCGCAAGAAAAGAAGGCTATGATGTTAGAACTAGAGAAGGCGATAATAAAAGTTCTTGGATCTTAGTAGATTTATATACAGTTGTTGTACATATCTTTACTGAAGACGCAAGAAACCAATATCGTTTAGAAAATTTATGGTCTGATTTACCAATAGAACATTATGAGGAGATCAAGGGTTAGGTGTTTCAACTAACTTATTTTGGATAATTCCACTTTGAATTAGCCATAATTTAATTTCATCTTTTGTTAACATGGAACCATTTGATGAAGATATTGCTTGATCAATAACGATTGAATCACCTTCAACGTGACATGCAATAAAAGCAGGAATGCTGTTAACAGACCACTCAGCTTTGAGTGTATTAATTTCAAGATTATTCATTAAATCTGTGACATCTACATATTCTAGAACAGAAGATAAATCAATCTTTTCTTCAGATTCTATTGTTTTTAAAACAGTATTTTGAATATAGATGCAGTCATTATTTTCTGGAGAACAGAAATAATAATAATGAATATCACCAGTTTGATCACTTAATGTGTAATCACGAACAGATGCATAGTCAATAATGTCATATAAAGATAAATTTGACATAGACGCATCTAAAGAAGTAGGTTCAAATGCAGCATATCCTACGATAATTCCACTATAAAGTACTAGAAGTACTAAGAAAGTAAATAAAAGTTTCTTTAACATAATTTAAATTTTAACATTGATTGATAATAGTGACAAATAAGTTAAGAAACTCATGAGGACATAAATATGAAATGGTATGAACAAAAATATGTAAATCATCGAGATTGGTTATTAGATAATATTGAATTATTAAACTTATCGCATACAGATATGATTGTTGTATTAGTGATTGATTTTTTGAATGAACATCAAATTACAATTACTACAGAATTATTAAGCGAAAAAACAAAATTATCGACTCATGATCTAGATACAGTACTTGGTGGTTTATGTGCGAAAAAATATTTGGATATACGCGTAAAAGGAGATAAGGTGAATTTCTCTTTAAGTGGTTTATTTGATGTGGATATCGCAAGAGAAGCACAAGTTATGGATAGTCCATTATTCGATGTGTTTGAAACAGAATTTGGTAGACCTTTAACCCAAATGGAAATGCAAAAAATCAATGAGTGGAATCGTATGTACGATAAACAAATGATTATTTACGCATTACGTTCAGCTAGTGCATATCAAAAATTAAATTTATCCTATATTGATCGTATTTTAACGAATTGGCGTGATAAAAATGTTACATTAGAGATGATTGAAGCTGGTAAATATGTCGATTAATGAAATATTAGAAAATTTAGATATTTTATTTCCTGATGCTAGATGCGAACTAGAACATCGTAACAATTATGAAATGGTTGTTGCGGTGATTTTAAGTGCTCAAACAACCGATGTATCTGTGAATAAAGTGACGAAATCTTTGTTTCAAAAGTATCCGACAGCCGAAAGCTTAGCTAATGCAAATATTAAAGATATCGAACAAGAGATATGTTCACTTGGTTTATATCGTAATAAAGCTAAAGCAATTCAATCCATGGCTCAAGAACTTACAACAAGATTTAATGGTGTCGTGCCTAACACGATGAAAGAACTAACAACTTTATCTGGTGTTGGAAGAAAATGTGCAAATGTCATATTAAGTGAGTGTTATAACATTCCTTCTTTAGCTGTAGATACGCATGTAAATCGTGTATCAAAACGCTTGGGACTTGCAAAAAAAGATGATTCTTTGCTTGATGTAGAGAGAAAACTAAAAAGAAAGATACCAAGAGATAGATGGATTAAATCACATCATCAATTTATCTTTTTTGGAAGATATATGTGTCACGCAAGAAATCCTAAATGTGATAAGTGTCCATTTACAACAATCTGTAAAGAATATAAAAAGAAATAAAGCTTTATGTCTATGAATATTTATAAGATATAAAGCTTTTTTTGATGGTAGAATGGATAGGAATTAAAAGTAGGGAAAGAATGATGAAGAGATTATTTAAGAAATGTTATTTATTTGTATTAACACTGTGTTTAATGGCTAGTGGAATAAATGTAGTTTACGCTGAAGATGATACTACATATACAACGGGAACATATGGCCATTCACCTAATTCCTATGATCATACTTTAACAGATTCATTTATCTATTCTGATAGTTTCTTTGAATCTAGTGCTTATAATGCTGATCTTCATCTTGCGATAGTTTCCCTTGTTTTAGCAGAAACATCGATTAGTGCAAAAGACGTTGAGTATAGAGAGAAAAGTCAAAACTTAACAGAATTCTTAACAAACATTGGTTTTCAAGATATCGCCGTCAATGACGACTATAAAATTAAACCAACAACGGATACATTTGCTGTAGCAGTTGCTTATAAAAAGTTAGGTGATACGATATTACTAGCAATTGTTCCGCGAAGCGCAGGTTATGAAGTAGAGTGGGGAGACAACTTTAATATTGGTAGTAGTGGACTACATGCAGGATATGAAAGTGCTCGTAATAAATGTTTAGAATTTGCGAAAGAATATATTTCTTCAAGAAATGACGTATTTAAAGATAAAACCGTTAAGGTATGGGTATCTGGTTATAGTAGAGGAGCTGGTGTAGCAAATGTTATTGGAGCTGCATTAGATGATGATTCAACTAATGCAATAGGATTAGAAGTAAGTAAAGAAAATATTTTTACTTATACATTTGGTTCACCACTAACCGCAAGTGCTGACCTTAACCCAAGTGAAGAAAAATACAAAAATATTCATAACTATTATTCTGATTATGATATGTCAACAATGATGCCTTTAGCTAGTTGGGGATTTGAACGATATGGCGAAAACATTGAACTTGATGTACATAACGAAGAAACAAAAGCGAAAATGTTACCACTGCTAGAAAAAATGAATTCTTATGTTTATGAAGCATATACGACGACAGAAGATCCAGATGATTTTAGTCCAATGACTTTAAGCACAAATACAGAAACTGGACAATATAGTATTGTAAAAGATACATCAGCTTATACTACTACCCCAAAAACATTAAAAGTATTTTTAGATGATCGAGTAGCGATTTTAAGCAGAACTGTATTTTCTAGTAGAGAAAAATATGTAGAAAACTATCAAGAAGTGATGATGGAAATCGCAAAACTATTAAAAGGGGAAAGTTCAGAAAATGTAGCACTATTTATAAATGCCGTAAAATCAAGTGCAGACTTCCAACCATTAATTGTTATGTTATTTTTCTATGATATGGTTCAAGACTATACTTCTGATAAATTAGATGATGCTGTACCAGAAAATTGGCAAGAAGAAATCGGAAATCTTGTGCCTGCTCCTGGTTCAAGTTCAGATAATCCTATCATTCAACAAGTTGTTGGTACTGCTGTCTATAAAGAGCTTTATGACAAAATGACAACAACAGATACAGTTGATAAATATGGTATTGAAGTAAAAACATACTCAGATTTGATGGAAGTATATCGCTTAATGTCAGCTGAGTATTTAGATACAGTTCTTGAAGCAGGGTTAACTGCTATGGGATATTCTACTGAGCATCCTTTAACAAAATTGGCAAACGAAAAAGCATTAAGTGAAATTGCCGCAAATTTACTCTTTGGTTCAACTAAGGAAACGGAATATGTCCAAAGTAAAGTGATTTATAAAGCTAAAATTGCACTAACATTACTAGGAAATACATTCAATCGTGTTCATAATCATGAAATACTCATTTCTTGGATGAGAGCGATGGATACTAGTCCTATCGTAATTGATAGTACATATAACATTAGTGGTGATAAAGAATGGACGAAAGGTAGTACTAGTGAATTACAGCTAACTTATGATTCAGGGTCAATCACAAAAGTAAAGATTGATGGTTATGATATTGATTCATCAAATTACACATTAGACGAAGAAAATCACGTTCTAAAGATTAGCAGTACATTATTAGAAACTTTGACTACGAGTAAACATATGCTATCCGTCATCTTTGGAAATGTTGAAGTTTACCATGAATTTGAAGTTTTAGAAGGAGCACCTACACCTTCACCAACACCAATACCAACTCCAACTTCAACACCTACTGCTTCTAGTGAAACAAAAAAGAATGCTAGTGGATGGGATGATGGAGGACCATTTACAACTGATACGTGTGGTAATGTATTTGATCGTTGGGGCAATATCATCTATGAAGCAAGTGGTTGTAATGTAGGTGGATATAATTTAGTTAGAACTTCTACAATAGATAAATAAAATTGTTATAAAAGATATAGAAAAAAGCTAGTTTCACAACGATGAAACTAGCTTTTATTTCTATTCATCAGGTGTAGCAGTAGGTTCTGGTGTGGCCGTTGGCTCAGCAGTAGGGGTAGGAGTAGGATCTGGTTCTTCTTCCTTCTTTTCAGCAGGGGTATGGAATGTATAACATACTTCATTTGATTGACCTTGACCCGATTCATAACCATAGAAACCACAAGCTTCTGTATCTGTATCAGCAGCTAAATCAATTGAATCGCTGTAGTATTCTGATTCACTACTAATTTCTGCTTTTACTTCACCATTTTGTTTGAATCTAGCTTTATAACGTATTGGACCAAATATCCAACTATAATCAAATATACGATTACCATAAGCTTCAACTAATAGCGTATCACCATTATATAAGCTTATATCCATAGTACCATCGGCTACTTGTAGTTTATCTGTATCAGGATATACTCCCCAAGTCATATTGACTGTACAATCTTCGTTATATTCAATATGGAATTCACTGATATCTTCTACATCATCCGCACTTTGAGGATCAACTAATGTGGCTTTATCTGATTTAATGTAACCAGTAGTAATTAATCCTGTATCCATACCTTCAATAGGTGAAGCATATGGGAATGTTCCTAAGATATGCGTGATTGTTGTAACACCTTCAGGTTTTTGAACTCCTTGTGGTTTAATATCATCATTTAATACAGATAGTATTTCATTGGATATCTTACCTTGAATATTCATATTTTGTTTTGTTGTATCAAAATAAGTATTTGCGTCTTTAACACCTTTTTCATAACCTATCCAAACAGCTGTAGTATATTGACTGGTTTCAGAAACCATCCATTTATCTTTAGATGCACCTTGTGGAATGTTGTATTGTAAACCTTCACTTCCCCAGTCTGTCGTACCTGTTTTAGCATATACTGGATAATCTCTTTGTAGTAATTGCGTAAATACATATTGAGGAACAACATTTTGCATCATCACGGATGTTAGATAAGCTGCTTGTTCACTAAGCACTTGTGTCTTTTCATAAGTAGGAGTGATTGGTTCTTGTGTACCACTTCTAAATGTAATCTTAGAAATTGTATGAGGTTTAATGTAATAACCACCATTCATGATAACAGCGTTTGCGGCCATTAGTTCTTCTGGGGTACAAGTGAAGTTAGAACCACCAATTGCAAATCCTATATCGAAGTTATCTTCAGAAACTTGTGAGAATCCTAAACTTTGAATGTAATCTACTACAGTTTGCCAACCAGCTGTTTGAATAACATCTTGTAATGCTTGGATTGCAGGAGTATTTAACGACATACTAATTGCATATTGTAATGTCATTTGACCACTATAATTACCACTAGCATTTTTAATCACCACATCAGTACCAGCATAATTGATTGGTCTATCTGTAACAACGTGACTAGTTGCCCAACCTAGATATTCAAATGCTAAGGCATAATCGATAACAGGCTTAATACTAGAACCAGGTTGCTTGTATTGTTGCGTAGCATGATTTAGTAACATTGATCCACCACGACCATAGTTTCTACCACCACCAATTGCGACGATTTCACCAGTTTGGTTATTTTCAGCAATCATACCAACTTCCATTAAATCATCAGGGAAGATAACATTTTCATTATTACCAGCTTGGATATCATCCATAACTTGTTGTGCATCAGGATCCATATATGTATAGATATCCATCGCTACACTTAGTGGATCTTGTCCTGTAAGAGATTGTGCTTCTTGAATAACTGTATCGATATAAGATTGATAAGCATAAGTAGAACCTGTAGCTGTATCAGGATTGACTAAAGTATCTTCAACTTTAATACTGCAAGCTAACTTATATTCTTGATCTGTGATATATCCATGTCGCTTCATGAGGTATAAAACAGTATTTCTTCTATTTGTTGCATAATCTAAGAAGTTATGTGGATCGTAATAATATGGTGAGTTAATGACACCAGCTAGCATTGCACTTTCTGCAAGATTTAATTCACTAGCATGTTTCCCGTAATAATATTGAGCAGCTTTTTCGATACCTCTAATATTACCAGAACCACCAAAGTTCATCTTGTTTAAGTACATCTCAAATACTGCTTTTTTATTTGACTTTGTTTCGAGTTCTCGTGCTAAAGCAATTTGTTGAACTTTATACTCAATATCTTTTGTTTTCGTTAAGCCAGTATCATCATTTTGGAAGTAAGTTAGTTTGACTAATTGCATCGTAAATGTTGAGCCACCTTGACGAGATGAGTTATGCGTTAAGATGTTTTTAACATTGGTTAATGCGGATTTGATGAAACGAGGCATATCGAAGCCATCATGTTCAAAAAATCTTGAGTCTTCTACAGATAAGAAGGCATCAATTAAGGATTCAGATAATTCATCATAAGTGACATTTTCTCTGATTGTTGTACCAACGTCTGCAATTAAGTTGCCATCTTTATCATAAATATGACTGCTTTCTGCTGAGAAGAAATCATCAACATTTAAATCAGGTTTACTTTTGAGCATGCTCATTAGCATGACTCCACCAGTAATTCCAACGATTAATTCACATGCGACAATAATACTTAGGATTAATGTCCATAGATTTAAACGATTTACTTTTCTTTTCTTCTTTTTATGTTTTGAATGATTTACACCATTTGTATTTGATCTTGTCATATATCTCACTCCTTAAAGAATAAACTGTCTACTACTGTTAAATAATCCACCGGTTTATTGTAGTGAAAAGGAATTAAATGTCCGTTTTCTTGAAACCATTTATATGGAATAGAACTTCTAGTGCTTGTACGAATATAATTGATTAATTGTTCTGCATCCACATAATATGTTTCATTGTATTTGATAAAACGAATAATTACAAAAGCAATTGCTCCATGTCGACAAACATTTTCTAAGTGTTTGATTTGATGATCATGGATGGATTTAAGTGGGAAAGAAGTCAAAGATTGGCATTCTTTTGCTTCAAAATCGATATATCTTCCTTTATAAATTCCGTTATAGTCAGTTGTACTTGGTAATTTAAAATAAGCTTCTGTTATTTTCGCTGCATTACGAGCAGGGTAGTCTACTTTAACAATTGTTACAGGAGTAGGCTTTTTATAAATAACAGCTTTGTCTTCATCTAGGTAAAATAAATTGGTGGCATTGATTTCTTTTTCGAGTTCCATTCCTCTGCCACCAGCGTTAGATATTTTAGAGGATTGACTACTCTTATGTCCATTAGGATAATTCACCATCTTTTTTCACCATGGTATTATTATACAATTGTTCACATTAATAAGGAAGAACCCGTTGATTTTCATGAATATTCCTGTAATAATAAATAAACGGAGCGTGATAAGTATGGCAGGAAAGGTAAATCTAGATATTCAAACAATTCTTGATAAAGAATTTAATATTGATTTTAAAGGATATAACGCTACAGAAGTGGATAACTTTTTAGATTTAATTATCCAAGACTATCAAACTTATCAAGAAATTACATCCGAACTCAATGAAAAAATAGGTGAACTCGAAAGAACAAATGCTTCTTTAAGAGCTAAACTTATTGAAGTTGAGGGTCGTACAAGAGCTCTAGAAGCAAATCCTTCACCAGCAAGTGTTGGTCAAAGTAGTGTAGATATCTTAAAAAGATTATCACGACTTGAAGAAGAAGTATTTGAACAAAAAAAGAGAAATCAAGATTAACACATTCGGGCAGTCGCTGACGTTATGCGTTAGAGGAAAGTCCATGCTCGCACCATCTGCGATGATGGTAGTGTTTGTGCTTGTTGAATCAATAAGACAAGGCAGTGAAAGCTGACGGCGGAGTAGAAACCTAAAGAGAAATCCATGGTCTATACCCTTAAGGTGTCACAGTGACGAAGCTAGCTAGAAATAGTCTAGGTGGAACGAGATAAACCCCACAAGCGAGAAATCCAAAATTTGGTAGGAGAATCTTTACGAACAAATTGAAGGGAGTAAAGGCTGCAATTGCAGAGATAAATGGCTGCCACTTCATTAGAAGGACAGAACATGGCTTACAGAGTGTGAAAATCATGGAGTGCTTCGGCACTCCTTATTTGTATATGGACATGAAAAGAAGAAAGAAATTAAGTGAAAAAAATATATCTTTATGTCTTTTTGGTATCTACCTATTTATATTGGTTTGGACAGTTTTGTTTAAAGGGCAGATATCTCTAAGTAATATTGGAAGATATCATAATATTAATTTAATTCCTTTTGCAGGATCTATTTTTATTAATGGAAAAATTGATTCTCTAGAAATATTTGCGAATGTATTTGTTTTTATTCCATTAGGTTTATTTTTAAGCGAACAAAAACATTTTTCTTTTAAAATGATGTTACTAATGATTGTTGGAATTAGTACAACAATTGAAATATTACAATATGTATTATGGGTTGGTGTTACAGATATTACAGATATTATTGGAAATACAATTGGTGGATTACTTGGAATACTTATCTATAAATGGATTGCTAGACTAGCATTAGAAAAAACAAGTAAAGTCATAAATGTGTTAGGATTTATATTTGTAGTATCAGTATTTGCTATAATTGTATTGTTACAAACTGGTATACTTGAGACGAGATATTTTTGGTAAAATATCAAATATAGAAAGAAGGGTTTTTATGAATCTTCCAAATCGATTAACAATATTTAGAATTATTTTGGTTCCTGTAGTAGTACTTGTATATATATTTCCATATGCAGAACTAGGTATTGAACCATATGTATTTAATATCGAAGGAATACACTTATCCGTTATCAATTTAATTTGCTTAGCAATTTATGTAATTGCTGCTTTTACGGATTTTTTAGATGGTCACATTGCTAGAAGTAAAAATATGCAAACAACTTTTGGTAAATTTGCTGATCCTATTGCCGATAAGATGTTAACTACGACAATGTTCTTATTATTTATTTCTAGAGGCATTATTCCAGTAGTTCCTGTAATCTTAATGATTTGTAGAGATATTATTGTGGATGGATGTCGTATGATAGCCGCAAGTAATGGCAAAGTTGTTTCAGCACAAATGCTTGGTAAATTAAAGACAGTATTACAAATGATTACAATTCCATTAATCTTACTCAATAATTTACCTTTTGCTTTATGGAATTTACCAGTATCTACAATTATGCTTTGGTTCTCTACTTTTGTAAGTATTGCGTCAGGTGTTTCTTATTTTAATCAATTAAAGAGTGATATTTTTGAAAGTAAATAGGGGAATTTCATTATTTTTGCGTATATATAATAGTGAAGGGAGAAATTGCACATATGGCAACAGAAAAAATTAAAGAAACAACAGATAATAAGAAAGATCAATTATTAGCCGATGCTTTAAAAACTATAGAAAAAGAATATGGTAAAGGAAGCATCATGAGATTAGGAGATAGAGCGAATGTCTCTGTCGATGCTATTCCTAGTGGAAGTATTGCATTAGATGCTGCTCTAGGTATTGGTGGTTATCCTAAAGGTAGAATTATTGAAATCTATGGTCCAGAATCTTCTGGTAAAACAACTCTAGCATTACATGCGATTGCGGAGTGTCAAAAAAAGGGAGGAAGATGTGCATTCATTGATGCTGAAAATGCCATTGATCCAATCTATGCGAAAAATTTAGGTGTTGATATTGATGAACTTATTCTTTCTCAACCTGATTCTGGTGAACAAGCATTAGAAATTGCAGAAGTATTAATTAAGTCAGGAGCGATTGATTTAGTTGTAGTCGACTCTGTAGCAGCTCTTGTTCCTCAAGCAGAATTAGATGGGGAAATGGGAGATTCTTCAGTAGGTTTACAAGCTCGTTTAATGTCTAAAGCAATGAGGAAGCTAGCTGGTGTAATGAATCGATCAAATTGTACAGCAATCTTCATTAACCAATTACGTGAAAAAGTAGGTATTATGTTTGGTAATCCTGAAACTACTCCTGGTGGAAGAGCGCTTAAATTCTATGCATCTGTTCGTTTAGATGTAAGAAAATCTGAAACATTAAAAACAGGACAAGATGCTTATGGCAATAGCGTAAAGATTAAAGTAGTTAAGAACAAAGTTGCGCCACCATTTAAAACAGCAGTAGTAAGTATTATCTTTGGTGAAGGTATTTCACATATTGATGAAGTTGTAACTCTTGGTGTAGAAAACAATATCATTGATAAAGCGGGAGCTTGGTTCTCATATAAAGGAGAAAAAATTGGACAAGGCGCAGCATCAGTTCGTGAATTCTTAAAGAATCATCCTGAAATTGATGAGGAAATTACAGCGCAAATTAAAGATAAATTATTTGGTACAACAACTGAAACAGTTTCTGAATAACCATGAAGAGTAGAGTCGTAAGATTCTACTTTTTTAAGTGGATATTTTACTTTTTTGTTTTTATTATCAAAAATGTAAGGGGTTATATTTTGAGAAAAGGCAATTGAGTTGTATAATAATTTGGAGAGCAAATCTCAAAAGAAATAATAGTAAAAATGGAGGGGATCAATATGAATAGTATTGGTATGACCATTTTAGCTGTGTTTGTTGGAATAATTGTTGGCGTAATCATCATGATTATTGCTGGCAAAGCAGGTTTAGATCGTGCAAGAAGCGAAGCTAAATCTATTCTTGAAGAATCAAAATCGCAGGCTGAAAATGAAAAACGCCAAGCGGATTTAGACGGAAAACAACAAGTTTATGAAATGAAGTTACAAGCTGAAAAAGAATTAAAAGATCAAAGAAATAAGATTCAGCAAACAGAAATGAAACTTCAAAGAAGAGAAGATAACCTTGGATTCCGTGAAGAAAATCTACATGAAAAAGAAAAGAAACTTAATGAGCAAAAGAAACTCACTGAGGATAAACTAGCAAATCTCAGCAAAATGGAAGAAGAGCTACAAGAAAGAATTAATAGCCAAATCGAAGTTCTAGAAAAAGCAGCGAACATGTCACAAGAAGATGCTCGTAAAGAACTTATGGATGCAGTAGAAAAGAAATGTGAGAAAGAAATTTCTGCATATTTACATGAACAAGATGAATTAGCACAAGAAAAAGCTGCAGATAATGCAAAAAATATTATCGCAAATGCAATCCAAAGATATTCTCAAGATGAAGTGTTAGAAAGAACAGTATCAGTTGTTTCTCTTCCTAATGAGGATATGAAGGGTAGAATTATCGGTAGAGAAGGTAGAAATATCAAAGCTATCGAACAAGCTACAGGTGTTGATTTAATTATTGATGATACACCAGATGTAATTACTGTTTCTTGTTTTGATCCAATTCGTCGTGAAGTAGCAAGACAATCACTTGAAATCTTAATGAAAGACGGTCGTATTCAACCAAGTAGAATTGAAGAAGTTGTTAACAAAGTTAAGAATGAACTTGATGAATCAATTGCTAAATATGGTGATGAAGCTGTATTTAAACTTGGTATTGGCAGAATGAATCGTGAATTAATCAAGCTAATTGGCCGTTTAAGATATCGTTATAGTTATGGTCAAAATTGTCTAGAACATTCTGTAGAAGTAGCTACATTCACTGGTATTATGGCTGCAGAGCTTGGCTTAAACCAAAGTTTAGCAAAACGCGCAGGTTTATTACATGACATTGGTAAAGCAGTAGACTTCGAACAAGAAGGAAGCCATGTTGAACTTGGTGCAAAACTTGCTAAGAAATATGGAGAAAATTCTATTGTGATTAACGCAATTGAATCACACCATGGTGATACAGAGGCTACAGATATTATTTCTGTTCTAGTTAGCGCTGCTGATACATTAAGTGCTGCTAGACCTGGAGCAAGATACGAATCAATGGAAAACTATATCGAAAGACTTGAAAACTTAGAAAAGATTGCGACAAGCTACGAAGGTGTAGAAAAAGCATTCGCTATTCAAGCTGGTAGAGAAATTCGTATTATGGTTCAACCAGAAAAGATTAATGATGAAACTATGACAAAAACTGCTCATGATATTCGCGAAAGAATTGAAAACGAATTAACTTATCCTGGACAAATTAAAGTTACAGTTATCCGTGAAGTACGTGTTCAAGAATTAGCACAATAAGTTTATGAGAATATTATTCTTAGGTGATGTTGTTGCGAAGAGTGGTCGAAGAAAAGTCGAAGAACGATTACCATCATTAATTAAAGAAACACAAAGTGATTTAGTTATCGTGAATGGTGAGAATTCAGCACATGGTAAAGGCATTTCTGTTAAGATTTATAACAGTTTAAAAAGTGTTGGTGCTGATGTAGTAACATTAGGAAATCATGCATTTTCTAAAGGTGAAATTAAACTTCATTTAGATGAATGTCCTGATTTAGTTAGACCTGCAAATTTAGAACCATTAGATATTGGTAAAACAATATGTACAAAAGAAGTACATGGTAAAAAAATTGCTATTGTGAATATTTTAGGATCTGTATTCATGGATTGTTCAACAGATGAACCTATTGTGACAATGCAGAGATTATTTGATAAAATCGACGCTGATATGGTCTTTGTTGATTTACATGCTGAAGCAACAAGTGAAAAAGAATTATTCTTACGTATGTTTTACGATAAATGTATCGCTATTGTAGGTACACATACGCATATTCAAACAGCGGATGAAAAAATCTATAATGGTTGTGCATTTATTACAGATGTTGGCATGTGTGGACCATATGATAGTATTCTTGGAAGAGATGTAGAAGAGATTATTGCCCATAACGTTTATAAACAAAATACAAGATTTACACCATCGGAAAGTGAAGCAATGCTATGTGGTGTAATCATCGATGTAGATGAAGAAACAGGACGAGCAACATCAATTCAAAGAATTCAAGAAAGACCAAGTGCAAGTGAGGAGAATGAATAATTCTCCTTTTTTAAGCTTCTTTTGTCATAAAAATATATATCGAAACTAATAAAAATATGACATAATATATACACGGTG
>CAVCUC010000037.1:0-21771 GCA_963605225.1 bacterium | reverse complement strand
ATTGAAAACAAATAAAAGTAGGGCTCATGCAAAAAGCATGAGCTTTTATAATATAGCTTTTACTATCTTGACAAGTAATTATTGTATAAAATATTAAATATAAAACATTTAAATTTTAGAAAGGATATTTATGAGCAAGTTTCCTAAAGATTTTTTATTTGGAGGTGCAATTAGTGCGTGCCAAGCAGAAGGTGGATGGAATGAAGATGGTAGAACATTAACGATTCCGGATATCGTAAAAAAGATTAGACCGGAAGAACGTAAAACATTTAGCCAAGCTACGATTACAAAAGAAGATGTAGAAAAAGGAAAAGTAGGACCAGTTAGTGATTATCCAAAAAGATGGGGAATCGATTTTTACCATACTTATAAAGAAGATATAAAACTAATGAAAGAAATGGGCTTTAAAGTGTTTCGTTTTTCTATTGCATTAAGTAGAGTATTTCCTAACTTAGATGAAGAAGAGCCTAATCCTAAAGCTTTAGAATATTATGATAATTTAATTGATTGTGTAATAGATAATGGTATGGAACCATTAGTTACAATGTCTCACTTTGATCCACCTATTGCGATTATTGATAAATATGGTGGTTGGTATAACAGAAAAATGATTGATATTTTCTTTAAATATTCAAAAATTTTATTAGACCGTTATCACGACAAAGTAAAATATTGGTTGCCATTTAATGAAATTAACGCTGCAGTACTTGCACCATTTAAAGGTGTAGCTGTATTAAACGATGAAGAAGATTATGAAAATAAATGTTGGAATAGTGCACATAATCAATTTGTTGCGGCAGCGAAAACAGTAAAGTATGGTCATGACCATTATCCTGAATGTAGATTTGGCTGTATGGTTGCATATATGGAATGTTACCCATATTCTTGTGATCCTAGAGATGTGTTATTTACAAATCAGTATGATGAAATGACAAATCTAGTCTTTTTAGATGTACAAGCTAAAGGTAAATACCCTTATTTCGCTCATAAATATTTTAAAGATCATCATGTTACATTGAATATTGAACAAGATGATGAATCAATTTTAAAAGAAGGTATAGTAGATTGGGTAGGATATTCTTATTATCAATCTAATGTACAATCGTATTCACAAATAGGAAAAACAGTGATAAACGGTAATCTAAAAGGTGGTTTAAAAAACAAGTATTTAACTGCTAATGATTGGGGATGGCAAATTGATCCAGTTGGTTTAAGAATACTAACAAATAAACTTTATGATCGTTATAATAAACCATTATTTGTATTAGAAAATGGTATAGGAATGATAGAAAGTCTAGATGAAGAAAATAAAATTCATGATTCTTATCGTATTGATTATTTAAGAGAACATTTAAAAGCTTTAAAAGATTCTATAGATGATGGATGCGAAGTGCTTGGTTATACTTGGTGGGGACCAATTGATTTGATTAGTTCTGGTACAAGTGAAATGGCTAAACGCTATGGCTTTATCTTTGTTGATCAAGATGATGAAGGTAATGGTAGTAAAAAAAGATATAAAAAAGATAGCTTTGATTACTATAAACATATTATTGAAACAAGTGGTGAAGAATTATAAAGAAAATTATGATGAATGGGGACCGATTGAACGATGACAGACTTTAAAAAATGGTTTGTAGAAAGATTTCAAATTGAAAAAAATAAATTTGACCGCTCTGGTGTATATGCCTATACCCAACGTTCAATGGGGTATAATTCAAACAAAATTGAAGGAAGTACTTTGACACTTGAACAAACCGCTTCTTTATTTGACAATGGGACATTACCAAAAAGCGATGATTACTATAGGGCTAAAGATATTGAAGAAATGAATGGACATTTCTTGATGTTTAATTATATGTTAGACTCGTTAGACTTTGATTTAAATGAAGATATTATTAAAAAGTTTCATTATGAATTGAAATCAGGTGTGTTTGAAGATCGAGCAAATGGTTATGCAATAGGTGATTATAAAAAACGTCCTAATATGATAGGAATGTACAAAACAGCATTACCAAGTGAAGTAAATAATGAAATGAAATCTTTAATGGAATGGTATAGTTCTAAAGATAAAACAATAGAAACTTTAGCTGAATTTTATGTTAGATATGAATCGATTCATCCATTTCAAGATGATAATGGTAGAACGGGTAGAATGATATTGTTTAGGGAATCATTAAAGTATGATGCTTTGCGACCACTCATCATTCTTGATGAAGATAGAAATCAATATTTAGAAAGTTTGAAGCAATATAGAGAAGAAAATAAGGTAGATAAACTAATCGAATTAATTCATTTAGAAACTAGTAAATATTATTCAAACTGTAAATATTTTATGGATGACGTTAAAGAATAATAATTAATGTGACCGTTAATTTGAACAAAAACCGAAGGATACAGGTAAATTACAGACTGTACTCTTCGGTTTGTTTTAATTTTGAAAGAGGAATGTGTGGATTACTTATCTATTTTTGCATCTTCGTTTGTATAGATATGGCACCCACTTCGTCCATGTTCTTTTACATAATATAGTGCTCGATCAGCATCTTTAAATAAACTTTCTCCTGGATTCTCTCGGTCCATAAATGCTGCTCCTACACTTAATGATATTGATGGAACATTTTCTTCATGATTTTCAAGTTGGATATTAATCGCATCGATTTTTTTCTTGATTGTGTATTCAAATTCACTTGTTACATCAAGCATGATAACAGCAAATTCATCTCCACCAATTCGACAAACTTTATCAATCGAACGGAAGCCATCTGTTAAAAGCGTTGATACTCGTTTTAAAATCGCATCTCCTACTTCGTGTCCATAAGTGTCGTTGACACTTTTGAAATTGTCTACATCCACAAGGATTAATGCAAAATTTCTCTTGTCCTTTTCCATCGATTGCAGAATTTGATCAAAGCTTCTACGATTGAGTACACTAGTCATTGGGTCATGTTCCGCTTGGTCTTTTATTAGTCTTTCCTCTGTAATATCACGCGCAACATACAACGTTTCAATAGCTCTACCATTTTCGTCTCGACGTTTAACAATAAAACGAGCTTGCATCCATTGACCTGTAGGGGCTTTGTAATCTATTGATACAGTGTTTATTTTTTCTAATCTATCAGCTAGCGTATTCAAATCTAAGAATTCTCGTAGTTGTTCTTTAAATTCTGGTTCAATAAAGGTTTCTATGATTACATCTTTTACATCATCAAAAATACCTTTAGTTGTTGCAACCTTTGTCATGAGTGGAACACTAGTGAGCATTTCATATTCATGCGTAATGATATTTGCTTGGAAAATTGTGGAATAAATAGTCGAAAGAGAATTAATAACCTCAGCGTGCTCTTTTTCTTCATTAAGTCGAGCTTCTTCAAGTGCTCTTTCTCTTTTTTGAGCTTCTTTTTGTTCTTCTACAATCTTATCGATAAGTTGGAATCCTACTACAACATTATCTGTATCACCAACTCTTCTGAAATCATATTGGTAATAATGCACTACGCCATCTTCTATATTACGGTAAGTCCCAACGTATTTATCTTGTTTTGCGAATATCTCTCTTACAGTTTTTACATTTAGCGTTTCTTTTATTCTTTTCTTATCATCAGGATGGACAGTTTCACGTACCCATCGATCAACGACGGCATCGAATGGGAATGTTTGACTAGCAACATCTCTAATCGCTTTTACATTATAGTTGTCGGCAATTCTCAAAGCACGTGCAGTTCCCTCAGTTAAATTTGCGACAAATACATTTCTAAAGCTCTTAGATAGAGCGTTGATAATTTCAAGTTGTTCCTCAACTTCTTTTTGATGGGTAGCTTCTTTTTCTCTTTTCTTTTTCTCAATTTCTTGATGGTCTTTGATAATATCATCAATATTTTGGAAAGCTGCTACGGCATTTGTACCATTTTTATCTGTTCTGCTGATGGTGTATTGAAAATAAAGAATTTCTCCATTTACAAGACTTCTGTAATTTCCAACAAGTTCTTCTTTCGTCTCAAAAACTTTTTTGATATTTTCTACCGTAATAGCATGTCTAACTTTTTCTCTATCTTCTGGATATACAATTGTGTTAATCCAATTCGTGATAACAGTTTCTAATTGAAACTCTTGATGATCTTCTTTGCCAGGAACATCTACATAGCTTGCATCTAGCTTAAGAATTCTCGCTGTTTTCTTCTCTAAATCCATCCAATAAACATTTTGATAATGACGAGCAAGCGTATCAAAAACCATCAACTGTTCCTTAAGTGTTTCATCTTGTTGTTTGTGCTTAACAACAAAATTTGTTATATCTGTTAGCGTGCCTTGATAAAACGTTTCATTTTCAATTGTAACTAGAGATGTGGAGTCAGATACCCAAATATAGCCATTCTTACTCTTCATACGGTATATCGCATCGATAACATTTTCATTAGAACTTTGTTTTAATAATTCAACATATTGCTCCGTGGTATCTGTATCTTCAGGATGTAACATATTAATAAATTTATTATCAAATTTTGTTTGAATTTCTTCACGCGTCCAACCAAGCATTTCACAAAAACGGTCACTGATATAGAGGAATGGATAGCCTTCTTCTGCGGCACATCTATGATATCCTCCTGGCATATTCTCAAGTGCTGATTGAGAAAACCGATTCATACGTTCTAGCTCTGCATGGTGATCTAAAAACTCTGTCATATCATTGCAAATACTGATAATGGCAAGTCTATCATCACTAGTTCGTATTACTTTTCCTTTATCAACAGTCCATATGGAAGTTCCATCTTTTTTAGGCATGCGATAAGTAACTTTATATGTCATTCCTTCATAGAACTCACCATGATTAAGTTCTTTAACTACATGTTCCATGTCATCAGGATGTATAGTGTTTGCTACTTTGCCTTGAATACCAACGATAAGATCATCCACATCCTTGTAACCTAGCATATGTGCAATTTTATTGTTGGCGTAATATATAGGGAAACCCTCTTCGCAATAGCCACCAATTGTACCGACATCTTCTCCTTCAGTTAACTCAAGTAGTAGGGATTCATTTATTTTATTAGAAATATCGTTTGACATAAACTCAACTTTCATTCATCTGTTATATTTTGAATCTAAGTCCATAACAGCTAGACTTAATCCGAAAATATTTTACCACGTAAATAGTGATTTTAAGGTGAAGAAAAAAGGAATTATAACTCTTAGTAGTTTAAGTATGACTTATCCTAATCTATTGACTATTACTTTAGTTGAATTATAATTATAAATGTTCTAAAACGAACAGTTCTAAAATGAACGGTGGTGAGAAAGTGAATATTATAGAATTCTTTGATGTAGGTAATGTTGTGTATCAAAAACTAATGGAACCAGTATGCGAAAAATATGATGTAACTTATATGGAGCTAATGATTTTATTATTTTTAGCCAATAATCCAACGATGGATAAGGCGAGAGATATTGTAGAAAAAAGACATATAGCAAAATCACATGCTTCTACTTCAATCAGATCTTTAATGGAAAAAGGATATATTGAAGGGAAAAACTTAGATGGTGATCGGCGTTCAATTCATTTAACAATACTACCTAGTGCAAAAAAGATTGTACAAGCTGGACAAAATGCTCAAAAAGAGTACATGAAAATTGTTAAAGAAGGTTTAACGAAAGAAGAATTAGATTCAATTAAATCTTGTGTAGAAAAGATAGAAGTAAATTTAATGAGAAAAGAGAAGGAATTAAAGAATGGAAAATAAAGATTTTTTAGGAACAGAACCTATTGGAAAATTACTGTTTAAATTAGCGGTTCCAACAGTTATCGCACAAATTATCAATATGCTATATAACATTGTGGACCGTATTTATATTGGACATATGCCTGGAAATGGAAGTCTTGCATTAACTGGGGTAGGTGTATGTATGCCAATTATTTTGATTGTATCTGCCTTTGCCGCATTAGTTAGTAGTGGTGGATCACCTCGAGCAAGTATTTCTATGGGTGAAGGAAACTATGATAAAGCAGAAAATATATTAGGAAATTGTTTTGCATTACAAGTAGTCATTTCTATTATCTTAACAATTATCTTACTAGTGTTCGGTAGAAGCTTCTTATTAGCTTTTGGTGCTAGTGAAAATACAATTGAATATGCTGTATCTTATATGCGTATTTATGCATTAGGTACAATATTTGTTGAGTTAACACTTGGGATGAATACTTTTATTACAGCACAAGGTTTTGCTAAAACAGGTATGCTAACAGTATTAATTGGTGCTGTATGTAATATCATCTTAGATCCAATCATGATTTTCGGATTAAATTTAGGTGTTAGTGGTGCAGCTCTAGCAACAATTATTTCTCAAGGTGTTTCAACTGTTTGGGTAATTCATTTCTTAAAATCAGAAAAGAGTTATATTCGTTTAAAGAAAGAAAATTTCAAATTACAAAAAGATATTATTCTTCCATGTATCACACTAGGTCTTGCATCATTTATCATGCAAGCTAGTGAAAGCATTATTTCAGTATGTTTTAATTCATCTTTACAAAGATATGGAGGAGATATTGCGGTTGGCGCAATGACAATCTTATCTAGTGTTATGCAATTAGCGATGTTACCAATGCAAGGTATTGGACAAGGTGCGCAACCTATTGCTAGTTATAACTTTGGAGCGAAAAATAAAGATAGATTACAAGAAACATTTAAGTTATTGCTTATCTCTTGTTTAGCTTATTCCATTTTATTGTGGTTATTTATCATGACTTGTCCAAAATTATTCGCATCTATCTTCTCTAGTGATGCAGAGTTAATTAACTATACAGCTACAGCGTTAAGAATATATTGTGGATGTTTATTCTTATTTGGTATTCAGATTGCATGTCAAATGTTATTTGTTTCTATAGGAAATTCTATCTGTTCAATTATTGTGGCAGTATTAAGAAAATTTGTCTTATTAATTCCTTTGATTTATATCATGCCTAATTTAGTGGCCGATAAAACAATGGGTGTTTATATGGCGGAACCTATAGCAGATGGTTTAGCTGTAACTTTTACAGCAATCTTATTCTTCTTTGAATTTAGAAAAGCACTAAAGAAATTAGAATTAGCAAAATAAAAAGACAAGTGGTAAAAATGATGCATATATTCGTGCATTGTATTGAATAATTCGTGCAAACAACATCTAATTTTCATAGAAATAAGAAAGGAGATAGTATTAAGGTAGGATCTAGCACAAACATTAGCATACGTATGGATTCAGATTTGAAAGCACAGGCGGATGCACTTTTCGCAGATTTAAAAAATGAGAATAACAAAATTCACTATCAAACCTTCCACACAGTTAAAAAAAGATTTTAAGCTAGCAATGAAGCGTGGTTTGAAAATTGAACTGGACATCGAAAGTGTCATATTCTTCCGAATTGGCTGTTAATTTATCGCATTGAAGAGGAAGTATTGGTGTTGACATTAACTTGAATTGGCACACATAGCGATTTATTTGGTAAATAAACTTATAAGCGACCGTAAGGATTTATTCTGCACGGTCGTTTTTATATAAGTTAATAAAAAAACTACTCTAGTTGATTTAACTTAACTAGAGTAGTCATTACTATGCTAAATTTTTAAACTGATAATTTTTTAAATTGTTCCCATGGTAATTCTTTTCTTCCAAAATGACCATAGTTTGTTGTAGTAGCGTAAATAGGTCTTCTTAAATCAAGTTCTTTTATGATGTTAGAAACGCTGAAATCAAAGTTCTTATTTACGATAGCGAGTAATTCTTCTTCGGAATATTTGCTAGTACCAAATGTATCTAGAGTAACAGATAGTGGATTAGGTTTACCAATAGCGTAAGATAATTCTAGTTGGCATTTATCACATAAGCCATTCGCTACTAGGTTTCTACATACATATCTTGCATAATATGCTGCACTTCTATCAACTTTAGTAGGATCTTTACTTGAGAAACATCCTCCACCAATAGGGGCATATCCACCATATGTATCTACTACAATCTTACGACCAGTAGTTCCAGAATCTCCCCAGCTACCGCCAACAATAAAGCTACCTGATGGATTGATTAAATATTTTGTGTTCTCATCAAGATATTTTTCTTCAATCACTGGTTTAATCACTTCGTTAAGAATTAAATCATGGATTTCTTCTTGAGTAATATCTTTTGTATGTTGTGTAGAAACAACGATCGTATCAACTCTCTTTAATACACCATCTTCATATTCAACAGTAACTTGTGTTTTGCCGTCTGGTCTTAAACGAGCATCTTTTCTTCTAACTTCTTCTAATTTTCTAGCTAGCTTATGTGCACAATTAATCGCATAAGGCATAAGTTCTTCTGTTTCATTAGAAGCGTAACCAAACATAATTCCTTGATCACCTGCTGAAATCTCATCATGAGCTACAGCACTATTAATTTCAGGGGATTGTTTGTTAACTTTAACAACTACATGATACTCTTCATCATAGCCAATTTCTTTTAATACTCTTTTAGCAATTGTTTCATAATCGATATTAGCAGTTGTTCCTGCTTCACCATACACAAGAATTAAATCATCTTTAATTGTTGCTTCGACTGCCATATGAGCATATGGATCTTGGCGCATTGCCTCATCTAGGATACTGTCCGCAATTAAGTCACATACTTTATCAGGGTGACCACTTGTTACGGATTCACTTGTAAAAAATCTTTTAGACATAATAAAAACTCCTTCCTTGTCTATCTTGTACCAAACTTAGAAAGAGTTTATTTTTATATGTTCTCTTTCTTTATCGATGTCAGCTTTACCACCTTGCATGATGTAGGTTGGTATGAGGTTATGAGCTGACCCTCTACCTCATTCTTGATAAAAGACGATTATATTATTGCGAAAGAATGGATGAATGTACATATACAAAAACAAAAAAATGTAGAAGTTGTGATTTGAAATTAAAAAACAGTTTCTACATAAATTAAGAATGTTAGATTATCAAAGGTACACGAATTAAATGAGTTAATGTTTACTATTATGGACGAAATGGTGTAATATGTTTATAATAGTAAACATTAGAGGGATAGTATGAAAAAAACAGAATATAATTTAATGCCTAAAACTAAAAAGATACTAAGTACAATGGGGGAACAAATAAAATTAGCTAGATTAAGGCGTAATTTGCCGATAACACTTGTGGCTGAAAGAGCAGGAATTAGTAGGTGTACAGTTTGGAAAATAGAAAAAGGTGATCCTTCTGTTGCAATGGGCATGTATGCAGCGGTGCTAATGGCATTAAATGGTATGGATACAGATTTACTATTAATTGCTTCAGACGATAAGTTGGGCAGAACATTACAAGATTTAAATTTAGAACCCGGTAAAAGAGCGTCTAGGAGGACTAAACGATGAATGCAAATCAAATCAAGATTTATGTGTATGATGATTTTAGTTTTGAAGAACCAATTCTTTTAGGAACATTATTTGTTGATGTGTTACGAGGGCAAGAAACGTATTCTTTTGAATATAACGCTGATTGGCTAAGCAAGACGAAATGTGCTATTAATTTGGATCCTGATTTATTGCCATATTCCGGAAGACAATATCCAGTAGATAATAAAATGTTTGGAGTATTTGCAGATGCTTCTCCAGATAGATGGGGAAGAACATTAATGAATAGAAAAGAGAGACTATTAGCATCTTCAGAAAATAGAAAACCAAATAAATTGCATGATAGTGATTATTTATTAGGGGTATATGATGAAAGTAGAATGGGTGGATTACGATTTAAAACCGATTTAAATGGTCCTTTCATATCAAATGATTCAAAATCATCTATTCCACCTTGGACTACATTAAGAACTTTAGAAGAAGCTTCACGAAATTATGAAAAAGATGAAAGTGAAAATAATAAATGGGTTAACCAACTAATTAAACCGGGTTCATCCTTGGGTGGAGCAAGGCCAAAAGCGAATGTGGTAGACACAAAAGGACAATTATGGATTGCAAAATTTCCTTCTAAAAATGATGAAAATGATATAGGTGCTTGGGAAAAGGTAGCTCATGATTTAGCTAAAATGTGTGATTTAACTGTTCCAGAATCTAAGCTAGAAAAATTTTCGAAATTAGGAAGTACTTTTTTAGTGAAACGCTTTGATAGATTGACTGACAAAAGAATTCATTTTGCTAGTGCAATGACTTTACTTGGTAAAAAAGATGGGGCTAGTGCAATTGATGGGACAAGTTATATAGAAATTGCTAGTTTTATTAAAACATATGGTTCTAACCCGCAAAAAGATTTACTGGAATTATGGAAAAGAATTGTATTCAATATGGCAGTTTCTAATATAGATGATCATCTTAGGAACCACGCATTTATATTAACGAAATCAGGATGGTCTTTGTCACCGTTATTTGATGTGAATCCTGTTCCATATGGTACAGAACTATCACTAAATGTAAATGATACTGATAATCGTATCGATATTAATTTAGCGATAGATTCGGCTCAATATTTTGGCATTTCAAAAGATAGGGCAAAGTTAGAAGCTAGAAATATATTGAATATTGTAAAAGAAAATTGGGAAAAATTAGCTATTAAATATGGATTGACTCGTAACCAAATATTAAATATGAAACCGGCATTTCAAATATCTTTCGAAAACAAATGAACTCGTACAAGAATGTCTTAACGAAATATTAAGGACATTCTTTTTTATTGTCTTTGTTTATTGAAGTATAATATGGGTATGAAAATTAATTTAAACGAGCAAACAAAAGAAAATATTAAAGCCTATACATTATCAGGCATATTTATTGTTATCACATTTTTTATCTTTAAAAACATTTCAATTATCTTAAAATTTTTATCTAGTTTTTGGAATACATTAATGCCATTTGTTCTTGGCTTTGCCTTTGCATTCATCTTAATTCCATTACGTAGATTCATTGAAAATGATTTATTTAAAAAATTAAGTTGGACGAAAAAGACAAAAAGAAATGTATCAGTTTGTATCACAATGATTGTATTTGCTATTGTGATTGCAAGTTTCTTCATTGTATTAATTCCGCAACTAATTTCTAGTGCGAAAACATTAATCAGTTCATTTGATGGATATGTTAATACATTTACTTCATTCTTTGAACAATTTGAAATACAAGAAGAATATCGAACAATCTTTGATGGTTTGATTGCTGCATTAGAATCATTTGTTAATTCACTTGTATCTGGTGAAAAGAATGTCATTAGTACAATTGTGAGTTATTCCGTATCCTTTATTTCTAGTGTATTCAATGTATTTATTGCTTTGATTATTACTATTTATTTACTTGTTGATGAAGAAAGATTTAAAAATCAAATCAGTAGAGTGATTCGAGCTGTATTTGGTAAAACAATCTCTAAAAATATATTTTATGTATCGAATCTAACATCGAAGATGTTTAATAGTTTTATCTTTGGAAAAGCTTTTGACTCATTAATTATTGGTATTATTTGTTGGATTGGTACAGCTTTGTTACATATGCCATATGCAACATTAATATCCTTTATTGTTGGACTAACAAATATGATTCCTGTGTTTGGACCATTCATTGGTGCTGTACCATGTATCTTTATTTTGTTATTTATTAGTCCAATTAAAGCTTTAGAATTTACGATATTTGTATTTGCTTTACAACAAGTAGATGGAAATATTATTGGACCTAAGATTCTAGGTGATTCGCTAGGACTCCCTGCGTTATGGGTTATGTTTGCGATTATTGTTGGTGGAGGATTATTTGGTATATTAGGTATGTTCTTTGGTGTACCGCTATTCTCTGTAATTTATGTGTTAATACGTGATAGTGTGAATAAAAAATTGAAAGAAGAGGAAGAAAATGGAAGCGATTAAAGAAAGAAAAGATATGGATCCTAACTATATGTGGGATTTAACACCATTATTTAAAAATGATGAAGAATGGGAAAAAGAACTAAATGGTTTTGATTCAAAAATAAACGAACTAGTGAGTTATCAAGGTAAGCTAGCGGATGCTAGCACAATTCATGAATTTTTTGAAAAAGAAACTAGTAGTATGCGTATTTTTGAAAATGTATTCTGCTATGCATCTTTAAGAAGAAGTGAAGATACTAGAGCGAAAGAAGCTCAACAAATGTATTCAAAAGTGATGGCAAAATATGTTTCTTTTGTTTCTGCTATTTCTTTTGCTGAACCAGAAATATTGACTTTATCACAAGAAAAACTAGAAGAAATAGCTAGTAGTGATGTGATGAAAGATTATGCATTTGCGTTTAATCAATTGATTTTGAAAAAGCCACATACATTATCTTCTAATGAAGAAAAATTATTAGCTTCTTTTGGTGAAGTATTAAGTGCTCCAGGACAAATTGCGGATAACTTACAAGATGCTGATTTAGTATTTGATAGTGTTAAAGATGGTGAAGGAAAAGAAGTGGAACTAAGTGGCTCAAATTATATTACTTTACAAAGTTCTACAGACCGTGAATTACGTAAGAATTCATTTATGAGTTACTACAAAACTTATAAACAACATATCAATACATTCGCGGCTACTTATAGTGCAAATGTAAAAGCAGCAGTTGCTGAAGCTAGTGTAAGAAAATATGAATCATCTAGAGATATGTCATTATCACAAAATCATATTCCTCTAGCTGTATACGATAACTTAATTGATACAGTGCATAAATTTATGCCATTAATGTATCGCTATGAAAAACTAAGAAAAGAAATCTTAAATCTAGATGAATTACATTACTATGATTTATATGCACCATTAGTAGAAGGTAATAGTAAAAAATATACATATGAAGAAGCTCAACAAATGGTACTAGATGCTGTTAAGCCACTAGGTGAAAACTACTTAGAGATTGTGAAGAGTGCATTTAAAGAAAGATGGATTGATGTATATCCAAATAAAGGTAAGAGTGGTGGAGCATATAGTAGTGGTACATATGACTCAAGACCATATATTATGACAAACTTTACAGGTACATTAGATAGTGTATCAACAATTGCTCATGAAATGGGACACTCATTACATACATGGCATTCTAATCATACACAACCTGCACAATATGCTGGTTATACATTATTTGTTGCAGAAGTAGCTTCTACTGTAAATGAGAATTTGTTAATAGAACAATTATTAAGTAATACAACTGATCCTGTCACAAGACTTTCTTATTTAAATCAATATTTAGAAGGATTTAAAGGAACGGTATATCGTCAAACAATGTTTGCAGAGTTTGAAAAAGAAGCTCATGCAATGGCAGAAAGAGGAGAACCTCTAGATCCAGCTAGTTTAAATGCATTATATGCAAAACTGATTCATGAATACTTTGGTGATGAATTAGTGATGGATGAAGAAGTTCAATATGAATGGGCACGTATTCCTCATTTCTATCGTCCATTCTACGTATATGTTTATGCTACAGGTTATTCTACAGCAGTAGCTTTATCTGAAGGTATCTTAAATGAAGGAGAAACAGCAGTAAAACGTTACTTAGAATTCCTATCTATGGGTGGTAGTGCATATCCATTAGATGAACTAAAACATGCAGGAGTAGATTTAACTACACCTTTACCTATCGAAACAGCATTAAAGAAATTTGAAAAAGTCTTGATTGATGCTGAAGAAACATTTAATGCATTAAAGAATAAATAGGTGATTTATGGCATACCAAAATTATGTTTTTGATATGGGAAAAGTCTTAATTGACTATGATATAGACAATGTTATTCGTAAATACACAAGTGATCCTAATATCATTAGAGAAGTGGAACTCATTACATTTGAATCTGGTGAATGGATTCAACTTGATGCAGGACTAATGAGCGAAGAAGAAGGCTTAGAAGAAATGCTAAGACATGCTAGTAGTGATGAAGTAAGAGAAATCACGAGACAAAGCTTTTGGAATTGGCATAAATACAATATGCGTCCGAAAGTTGGTATGGCAGAGTTATTAGTAGATTTGAAACAAAGAGGAAAGAAGATTTATGTTCTTTCTAATGCAAGTGTTCGTTTAGAAAGTTGCTACAAAGATTATATGCCTAGACCTGATTTATTTGATGGTGTCTTATTTTCAGCAAGTGTGAAATATATTAAACCTCAACAAAGAATCTATGAAATATTCTTTGAACAGTTCTCTTTAAAACCAGAAGAATGTTATTTTATTGATGATCGTAAAGGAAATATTGTTGGTTCTAGAGAAGCAGGCATGGAAGGATATGTCTTTGATGGGGATGTTGAAAAACTAAAGCAAACCATTTATCAAAACGAAGGTTGGCAAAAATAATTGATTTGTCGTATAATCACATTAAAGCGTTAAAAAAAGACTAGTAGCTACTAGGAAGATCAAAGAGAGAAGTACGATAGGCTGTGAGTGCTTCGTTCGGAAGGTAGTGAATTCACTTTTCAGTGGGATTAATACTCTCCGTAAGTCTACGTTACAGACAAATTAAGTGCGTGTTTATAACACGAAATGGGATGGTACCGCGCAAGATGCGTTCCTATATGGGATGCATCTTTTATATTTTTTAGGAGGAAAGTATGGACGAGAAAATTGAACAAGTACAAAAAGAAGCGTTAGATGCGATAGCTAGTGCCCAAAATATTGAAGAATTAAAAAATATTCGTATTCAATATTTAGGTAAAAAAGGTAGTATTCAAGCTTTAATGTCAATGATGAAAGACTTAAGTAAGGAAGAAAAACCTGCTTTTGGTCAAAAAGTAAATGTATGTAAAACAACTGTAACAGAAAGCTTAGAAGAAAAACAAAAAACATTAGAAGCTAGTGCATTACTTGAAAAATTAGAAGAAGAAAAAATCGATATTACATTAGCTGGTGACAAGATGAATGTCGGAACAATTCATCCTCTACATTTGATTCAACAAGAAATTGAAGATTTATTTGTAGGCATGGGTTATAAGGTTGCGGAAGGACCAGAAGTTGAATTAGATCATTATAACTTTGAGTTAGCAAATATTCCTAAGGATCACCCAGCTAGAGATATGCAAGATACTTTCTATATTGATCCAAATACATTACTAAGAACTCATACTACAGCAATGCAAATGAGAGAGTTAGAAAAAGCTAAGGGACAAGTACCAATTAAGTTAATTTGCCCTGGTAAAGTATATCGTCGTGATGATGACGATGCGACTCATAGTCATCAATTTATGCAATGCGAAGGTTTAGTCGTAGGTGAAAATATTACTTTAGCAGATTTAAAGGGAACACTTGAATTCATGGCTAATGCTATGTTTGGTGAAGGAAGAACTGTTCGTTTTAGACCAAGTTACTTCCCATTTACAGAACCTTCTGTAGAAGTAGATGTAAGTTGCCCATTCTGTAATGGCAAAGGGTGTAATGTTTGTAAGGGATCAGGTTGGATTGAAATCCTAGGTGCTGGTATGGTACATCCTCATGTATTAGAAATTAATGGTTTTGACTCTGATAAATATACTGGATTTGCTTTTGGTGTAGGACTAGAGAGAGTTGCAATGCTTAAGTATGGTATTGATGATATTCGTAATTTCTATACAAATGATAGTCGTTTCTTAAGCACATTTGATCGCTTTGATTAATTAGGGGGAATAGAAAGATGAAATTAAGTTATAAATGGTTAAGTGAATATGTAGATTTACATGATATTACTCCTCTAGTATTAGCGAACAAAATGACTACTGCTGGACTTGAAGTAGAAGGTATTGAACCAGTTGCTCAAGGAACAGGACTAGTCATTGGTGAAGTATTAGAATGCTATAATCATCCAGATAGTGATCATTTACATATTACTAAAACAAGAATTGGTGATAAACCAGAAGATGTATTCCAAATTGTTTGTGGTGCGCCAAATTGCCGTAAAGGACTAAAAGTTATTGTAGCGAAAAATGGTGCAGAACTTCCTGGTGGAAAGATTATTGCAAAACCTGTAAGAGGTGAAGAAAGCAATGGTATGCTATGTGCTTTATTTGAACTTGGTGTAGATAAACATTCTTTAACTGAAGCACAATTAAGCGGTATTGAAGAATTACCAGAAGATGCTCCAGTAGGAGAAACAAATGTACTAGAGTATCTAGGTTTAGATGACACAATCTTAGATGTTTCTTTAACACCAAATAGAGCTGATTGTAGTGCTATGTGGAATATGGCAAAAGAAGTTGGTGCAATTTTACATCGTGAAGTAAAGTGGCCTAGTTATGAAGGTAAGAGTGATATTGGCGATGCAACTGATTTTAAGATAAAGTTAGAAACAGAAAAATGTTCTACGTACTATGGTAAGGTTGTAAAACATGTAAAAGTAGGACCAAGTCCTAAATGGATGGTGAACTATCTTCATGCGGCAGGAATGAACTCAATTAATAACGTTGTAGATATCTCAAACTTCGTAATGCTTGAAACAGGACAACCTCTACATTATTACAATTATGCAAAATTACCTCATCATGAAATTACAGTAGTGGATGATCGAGAATTAAAAATTACAGCACTTGATGGTGTAGAATTCCCAGTTCAAAAAGATGATATCTTAATTACTACTGGAGGAGAAGCTACTGGTATTGCAGGTATCATGGGTGGTGAAGAAAGCATGATTGATGAAAGTACAGATAGTATTTTTATCGAAGCTGCACAATTTAATCCTGTTAATATTAGACGTACATCTATCCGTTTAAATCTAATTACAGAAGCTGCTCAAAGATTTACTAAAGGAATTGAACCATTAGCAATGAAGAAGGCAATGGATCGTTCTATTCAACTATTAACAGAATATGCTGAAGCAGATGGCTTTGAAGAAACAGTTGTAGTTGGAAAGAATGATTATAAACAAGTGACAGTAAAAGAAACATTAACACATTGTAATAATTTGCTTGGTACTTCATTTACAATGGAACAAGTTAAAGATGTATTAGAATCATTAGATTTCAAACCAGAAGTAAATGGTGATGAAATCACATCTCATATTCCTTCATATCGTACAGATATTGAAAGAGCTGCAGATATTGATGAAGAAGTAATTCGCTTAATTGGTTTTGATTCATTAGGCTCTACACTTCCATATATGACAGCTACAGTTGGTAAATTATCACCAATTCAAAAATTACGTAGAACAGTTACATCTTTAATGAATGGATTTAATTTAAGTGAAATTGTTACTTATACATTAGTGAATGATTCTTTTGTAGAAAATACATTTATGCCTGCAGGTGAACCTATTGCCTTAGCTATGCCAATGAGTGAAGCGAGAAAATATATCCGTACAGGATTAATGAATAGTGTATTAGAGTGTGTTCAATATAATGAAGCTCACCAAAATACAAATAATAACTTCTTTGAAATTTCTTGTGTATATGGAAAAGATGTACAAGATGAAAGACTAGCAGTTGTATTAGATGGAAATCTAGTGAGTGATTCTTTACATAAACGTGAAACTAAAGGTGATTTCTATGCATTAAAAGGTATTTTAATGACAATGTTAAATAAACTTGGCTTCACAAGTTCACGTATTCAAATTAAAGAAAATACAAAAGATGTAGAACATTTCCATCCATACCGTAGTGCTGAATTATATTTGGATAAAAAACTATTAGGTGTATTTGGTGAAGTTCATCCAACATATGCTAAGAAATATGATTTAAAACATGTTGTTTATGGTGAAATTTCGATTTACCCACTAGTTGAAGCAAAGAAAGGTAAACTACATTACACAGCACTTGATAAATATCCAAGTGTATCAAGAGATATTGCATTAGTTATTGATAAAGAAACAAGTGCAGAAAAGATTCTAGATACAGTAAGAAGAGCTGGAAAGAAACTTGTTAAGTCTCTAGAAATATTTGATGTATATGAAGGAGAACATGTTGAAGCAGGTAAGAAATCAATCGCTTTACACATTGTTTACCAAGCTAGTGATCATACATTAAACGAAGAAGAAATCACTACAGTTCATAATACAATCTTGAATGATTTAAGTACTAAAATTAACGCTGAATTAAGAGCGTAAATAAAATGAAAGGATACTACCACATAAAACGGTAATATCCTTTTTTTTGTTATCTAGATGCGTGACGCATTTGTTTATTGGTATACATTCTTTGGTCAGCGATAATCCGTAATTTAGATTCATCTGTTGTATCAAATGGATAAATGGCATAGCCACAACTTGTGCCAATATTTAATGTGATATCATCAAATACATATGGCTTTTCTATTGCACTATGAATACGCTCAATTACTTTTTCAGCAAATTCATTCGATGATTGATTGAAGATAATTGTGAATTCATCTCCACCTATACGGAAGACAAAATCATCACTTCTTGTGCAATGTTGTAAACGAGATGCTACTTCTTTTAATAATTTATCCCCAGTATCATGACCATAAGTATCATTAACATCTTTAAAATGGTCTAAGTCTAAATAGAATAAGATAAATGGATGATTTTCTAAAGCTTTTTGATGGAGCGTTGTGCTAAAGAATCTTTCATTGAATAATCCTGTTAATCCATCAGTATTTGCTAAATTCTCTAGTTCATGTTGTGCACCAATATCTTGTCCCACTAACATTACTTTTGTCACAACACCATTTTCAAATTCTAAAGGAATGACATTCATCATTAAGAATAGATTTTCACATCGTTTTGCATACTCAATCATCATGATATCTTTCGTTGATTTCATATGTTCTTGTAAGTATTCTTTTGATAATAAATCATATAGTTTGATATGATCTGGATCATTTAAGACGATATAGTTCTTTGAAATAGCATTGATTAAATCATCATATTTTCCTTGTCTAGGATAGAGTGGGGAATCTTCTTGACCATAATATTCATATGTATCATTTTTTAAATATCCTACAGCATATCTAGTAACTATCTGTTTAAATCCAGTTAATAATACTTCTTTTAATTCTTTTTCGGAATATAAGCGATTATTTTCTAAGATTGTTTCTTGTAATGTCGTTTTTTGTGTATTGATTTTTTCTTGTGTTTTATGCAAGAAAATCCAAATGAGTAAGAATGATGCAATAATCGCTAAAGCTAAAATAGATAATAATGTAATTGCTTGTACCTTGATAAGGGCGCCACATACACTATTAACATCAACCATCGCAATAATAGACCAATCATCTATACCAACTGGTAAGGATAGTAAATAATAATCAGAACCATTATAGTTAACTTTAATACTTGTTTTTTCTAAAGATTGTACATGTTCTTTAAAATATTGATTACTATAATTTGTTTGAAAGGTAAAATAATCGGTCATGTAGTCATTGAAATTAGAGATAAATTCAGGAATGATTGTTTTGTATTCTAAAGCAAAAATAACATCACCATTAGTATTTACAATATAACTATCGCTAATTCTATTCGTACTTGTTGCACTAATTACAGTTCTAATAATATCTGGATTATAACTTACTGCAATTCCAGTATAAGTAATACCATCATAAGTAATTGGTTTATCAAGAGGAGTAGCGAAAACAATCTTTCGCTCGTTATTTGTAGAAATATATGTAGAGATAACCGATTTGTGTTCCTCATACATTTCAGTAAAAATATTATTGATACTATTAGCAGAACCAGAACGAGAAGACGCTGTCATAAAATAAGTATCTTCATTAAATAAGTAGAAGTCACTTACATTCCATGAGTCTTTTGTATAAGCTAAATCTTTCCATATAGATATAGCTTGCTCAGAATCTTCTATAGAAGATAAACGATTATTCCAATCAGATAATAGGTTCCAATTACGTTGTACAAATAATGTGAAGGTATTATTGATTTGTTCATACGTAGAAAATAAATTCTCTGTTCCTTCTATATAAATTAAATTTTGAATATAGCTTTGGTAGGCAAAAAAAGAAATTAATTCTATAAAGATGAATGTAGCGATAATAAAATAAAACTTCTTTTTCTTCATCAAATTTCTCCTATCCTCTAAAACTTAAATGTGATTAAGCTCATTTTTAATTATAAATGATACTAGTTATATTTCGGTTATATGAATGTAAATTTGTTAACGATTCTCTTTTTAAGAAGTATCCCAAAGTGACTAGTTAATAAAAAAATCCCAGTAGTGGGGATTACTGAGATTTCATCTTTCTATGATAAGAAAGGGAGGGAGTCAGGTGTGTTAGTTCATCTGACATATATAAGATATACGAAATCAATGAAAGATAGGTGCATTCTATGTGAAGGAAATGTGAATAATTTTGTGAATTTGTGTTACGCTATTGCTATGAACAAATTTAGTGACCGTATTTATTATATGATGCATGATGATACTAATGATGAACCTTATCTTTTTTATATCAAAGGGGATCGTTTTAGTGTTCAAATTGATGCAGGTAATTCACCTAAAAGCTTTGAGATGTTTGAAAAAATACAAGAAAAAGAAAATCTAGATAAACCAAGTCTACTTGTATTAACACATTGGCATTGGGATCATACATTTGGGTTAGTAAGTGCTAAATGTCCAATTCTAGCAACAAATAAAACACAAGAATATTTAAAAGATGTTCAAAGTTGGAAGTGGACTGAAGAGGCAATGCAAGAAAGAATCAAAAATAAAAAGGATATTCCATTTTGTTATGAAAAAATGCATGTAGAATATCCTGATATTTCTAAAATTAAAACGAGACTTGCTGATATTGTGATTGATTCTAAGGTATCAATTGATTTAGGTGGGATAAGTTGTGAGTTGATTCCACATGATTCACCACATACTAGAGATGCACTATTTATTTATATTCCTAGTGAAAAAGTCTTAATAGGAGGAGATGGCGAATACGAAGACTATTATGACAACGATTCAAAATATGATCTTAGCCGCTTAAGAGACTTTATCGCTTTTGTTTCTTCAATTGATTTTGAATACTATCTCCATGGTCATGATGACCTCTATCTTACAAAACAACAATTATTAGATAAAATGAGTTCATATCTAATTTTCTAGGTTATCTATCTTAAGATAACCATCTTTTTTTAAGAATAATAAGATAGGGATATAAGTGAGTATTGGTAAGATAATACCACTATAAGGATTAGCTGACTGTACTAAGCTATTGTATATAGCATGATAAATAATGGATACAGATAATATTGCAAATAGTCCAGTATAGAGTAATTTCTTTTGTTTCTTGATATAAATTAGGCCATTACCAATCATTAAGCAACAAACACCATGCATTAATGCTGATCCAAATCCTCTAATAAATGCCCATAATATTGTGGCACTATCAATATATACTACAAGACTCCAAACATTTTCTAATAAGGCAAAACCAATACCAATTGCCATAGATACAGATAAAATATTTTGCTTGTTATCGGAAATGAATAAAGCATAAAAGATGATTGGTATTGCTTTTAATGTTTCTTCGATAATTGGAGTAATCGTCGTTGTTGCATATATCCAATCTTCAGTGATGGAATAGGCAATGATTGGATTAATTTCAGAAGCTAGTATACAAATAATCATACCTAGCATCAAAAATAAAACGAGTCTTCTAGATTTTTTATCTAACAACCAAATCATCATAAATAAAGGAATATTCATGGATATAAATAAGATATAAACTAAATTTTCCATTGATTTAAACTCCTAGCGATAAAGAATGTTAGTAATAAACATAATCCCATTGTGATAATCTTTAAAATAAATAAATCATAATTTAATATTTGCATATAAATACTGATACAAGTTAATAATGACAAAACTAAAGAAATAATATTACATGGTTTAATTAATCTTAGAAATAAGAAACCCATATCAGGTAGTATTACTTG
>CAVCUC010000036.1:0-21777 GCA_963605225.1 bacterium | reverse complement strand
TCGCTTGTCTAAGCCTATTGTGACCATGAAAAATGAAGCAAAAGCTCTAGCAAGTGCTGAATATGACGTTCAATTTGAAGGTGGCTATTTTAGTGAAACAAAAGAACTAGCAAATACATTAAACGATGCAACAACAAAATTAAGTAAAATTGATGAATTAAGAAAAGATTTAATTGCGAATGTATCGCATGATATTAAAACACCACTAACAAGTATTAAAGCATATGCGGAAATGATTAAAGATATTAGTGGCGATAATCCAGTGAAAAGAAATGAACACTTAGATGTCATTATTTCTGAGACGGATTACTTAAATCGTTTGGTTGATGATATGAATGAGCTATCTAAAATGCAATCTGGAAACTATGTATTAAAATACTCAAACTTTGATTTATCACAAAGAATAAGAGAAATGATTCAATTACATAAAGTAATGATTGATGAAGGTAAACTAAATATTGAAGTAGATATACCAGACACATTAATTATTTATGCTGATGAAATTAAAATTAGCCAAGTTATCTATAATTATTTATCAAATGCAATTAAACATACACCAGTTGGTAAGACAATCTATATTAAGGTTTATGAATCAGATGAAGGGGATCATATTCATTTTGAAGTACGTGATGAAGGGGAAGGAATTGAAGAAAAAGACTTACCTTATATTTGGGATAGATACCAAAAGAGTAGTCGATCTTTCTCTAGAAGTATGACTTCAACGGGTCTTGGATTATCGATTGTAAAAGCGATATTAGATGCTCATGGTGCTAAATATGGCGTAAAGAGTGAAAAAGACAAAGGGTCTACATTCTATTTTGATTTAGATGTTCCTAGAGTTTTGGAGGATATTCATGATCGTAAAGAAAGATTATTTACAGAAGACTGATTATATCTTGTATCAAGAACTATCAATGTATCATTTTAATAGTGATACAAGTTTGCTAGGGGAATTTATTGATATTGGTTCTAAAGATACAGTACTAGATATTGGATGTAATAATGGTGCTTTACTTTTATATGCAGCAAAACATTCTCCTAAAAAACTAGTTGGTGTAGATCTTTTTGAAGAGGTGCTTGATATAACAAAAATGAATTTAACATTAAATCATGTTGAAGCAGATTTGTATTGTACTAAGATACAAGATTTTTCTTATACCCAATTTGATAAGATTATCTGTAACCCACCATATTTTCATTCTACAAACAAAAAATTAATGAATGAAAATGATTATATTCGTGCAGCACGCCACGAAGAATATTTACCAATGAATGAATTATTTTTATCTATCAAAAGGCTATTAAAAGATTCAGGTAAGTTTTATTATGTTCATCGTCCATTTGAATTAAATCGTATCGAACAAAACCTAATGCAATATGATTTAAGGATTAAAAAATTACAAATTTATTATGATTCAAATACCCATTTAGCAAGAACGATTTGTATGGAAATCGTAAAAGGAACTTCCACGGAATTGTTTATACAAGAACCCATTTTTATCTAATAAATTCCTTAAAAAAGCGTTGACAATCATAGTTAGTTATACTACACTAACTGCGTTAGTTAGGTAAAACTAACGAGGAGGATTGATGAGTATGCCATTAACTTTAGCTGGTGTAGGTGAAGAAATTACAATTACTAGAATTGGTGGAAATGAGGAAACTAAACATCATTTAGCAGACTTAGGATTCCATGTAGGTTCTAAAGTTAGCGTGATTTCATCTCTTGATGGAAATCTTATTGTAAATGTTAAAGATTCAAGGATTGCCATTAACAAAGATATGGCGCGCTACATCATGTTTTAGAAGGGAGTCTATATGAACTTAGGCGAAGCAAAAGTTGGTAGTACCGTAAGGGTAGATAAAATCAACGGAGAAGGCGCATATAAGCGCAGAATCATGGATATGGGCATCACAAAAGGAACTGAATTGTATATTCGTAAAGTTGCTCCATTAGGTGATCCTGTTGAAATTACTGTAAGAGGATATGAATTATCTGTAAGAAAAAATGATGCAGAATGCGTTGATGTTACAGAAACAAAGGCTGCTGAATAGGAGGAATTATGGGGATTAAAATTGCTTTAGCAGGTAACCCTAACTGTGGTAAAACAACTATGTTTAACGCTTTAACTGGTTCCAACCAATATGTTGGTAACTGGCCAGGTGTTACAGTTGAGAAAAAAGAGGGTCATTTAAAAAATAAAAAAGGTGAAGATGTAATCGTAACTGACTTACCAGGTATCTATTCATTATCACCATATACATTAGAAGAAGTTGTATCAAGAGATTATATCTTAAAAGAAAATCCAGATGTAATCATCGATTTAGTTGATGCGACAAACATTGAAAGAAACTTATATTTAACAACACAACTTATTGAAACAGGTGTTCCAGTAGTTATTGCATTAAATATGTGTGACTTACTAGAAAAACGTGGCATTAAGATTGATGTTGAACGTTTATCTATGTTACTTGGATGCAAAATTGTTGAAACAAGTGCATTAAAAGAAACAGGTTTAAACGAAGTAGTTGATGCAGCAATTAAAGAAGCTAAGAAAGCTGATCATAAACTTCCTGCCGCTGTATTCTCAAGTGAAGTAGAAAATGCTATCTCTACTGTTAGCACAAAATTAACTAACATTACAGATTTTGAAAAGAGATGGTATGCAATTAAACTTCTTGAAAGAGATGAAAAAGTAGTTGCTGAAGTTAGTTTAAGTGCTAGTGATAAAGAAGAAATCGAAAAAACTTCTAAAGCTTTAGAAACAAAACTAGACAATGATGCAGAAAGTATCTTCACTGATGAACGTTATAACTTCATCCAAAAAGTTGTTAATACAACTGTTAAAAAGAGTGATCAAAAATTAACTGTATCAGATAAGATTGATAGAATCGTTACAAACCGTATTTTAGGTATTCCAATTTTTATTGCTATTATGTGGTTAGTTTACTATGTATCTGTAACAACAGTTGGTACATTTGTAACAGATTGGACAAACGACGTATTTGTTGTAGCTATTCAAGATTTCTTTACAAATATTTTAGGAACTCTTGGTGCTAGTGATTTAATTACACAACTTATCGTTGATGGTATTATCGGTGGTGTTGGTGCCGTTGTTGGTTTCGCTCCACAGATGGTTATCTTATTCTTATTCCTATCTATTCTTGAAGATTGCGGATATATGGTTCGTATTGCCTTCGTTATGGATAGAGTATTCCGTCATTTTGGTTTAAGTGGTAAATCATTTATCCCATTACTAATTGGTTCAGGATGTGGTGTTCCAGGTATCATGGCATCTAAGACAATTGAACAAGATAACGATAGACGTTTAACAATTATGACAACTACATTTATTCCATGTGGTGCTAAACTTCCAGTTATCGCATTACTTGGTGGTATTATTTGTGGACGTATTACAGGTGACTATGAAGCTGCTGGTATTATCGCACCATTAATGTACTTTGCTGGTATTCTTGCTGTTCTTATTTCAGCAATTATCTTAAAGAAGACTAAACCATTCTCTGGTAAACCTGCTCCATTCGTTATGGAACTTCCTGCTTACCACATTCCTAGTGCTAAAACAGTATTAATGCATGTTTGGGAAAGAACAAAAGCATTCTTAATTAAAGCAGGTACAATTCTTGTTGTTGCATGTTTCGTTATTTGGGTATTATCTACATTTGGATTTGAAAACGGTGCATTCGGTATCGTTGAAGATATCAATAACTCATTAATTGCTAGTATTGGTGGATTCTTTGCTCCTATCTTCGCTCCACTTGGTTGGGGTGAATGGCAACCAGTTGCAGCTAGCTTAACAGGTCTATCTGCAAAAGAAGATATCGTTGCTACAATGGGTGTGTTAGCTAACTTAGGTGAAATTGAAGAAGCTACTGCTTCTGATGCTGAAATTATCGCTGCTTGGTTCCCAACTGCAGCTGCTGCTCTAAGTTTCTTAATCTTCAACTTATTAGATAGCCCATGCTTAGCTGCTATTTCTACAATGGCTGAAGAATTAAAAGACAGAAGATGGTTCTGGGGTGCAGTTATTTTCCAAAACGTATTCGCATATGTTCTTGCATTCTTAGTTTACCAATTCAGCTTACTTGCTCTTGATGGACAAGGATTTACAATGGGTACAGGTGTTGCAATAGTAATTACAGCAGTATTATTATTCTTACTATTTAGACCAGATCCATACAAAGATCAAAAAACTTATTCTAAGCGTTCAGTAGAAGCTTAACGAATAATTAAATGATGATTTAGATAGCCAGGTAGAATACTATTTGGCTATCTTTTGACTAGATGGAGGTATTTAAATGATTGACATACTATTATTTGGAATAATCATAGGTTATTGTGCATTTGTTGTTTATAAAACATATTTTGATAAAAAATCATCATGTAATGGAACTTGTGCGGGATGCTCATCTTCATCGTTATGTCATATTGATTTCAATAAAATCTATAAAGAAATAAAGGAGCAAGAAAATGGGTGATTCTACACAATCTACTTTTTGGATGTTTTTGATTATTATCATTATTTATATTGTTGGCATGAGTGCTTATACATTAGTGAAAAAATTAAAAGAAAAAAAGAAATGGAAGTAATAAAATATGAAACCTATTGATATTATTTTAGTTTTGATTGTTGCTGCAATTTTATTCTTTGCTTTAAAAGGTTCAGCAAAACACTTTAAAGGTGAAGGTGGATGTTGTGGTGGTAGTGTAAGTGATAAAGTAAAAGTAGATGACAAAAACCTAAGTCATTATCCTTATACTGTTACAATTGAAACTAGTGGAATGAAATGTGATGGTTGTAAGACAAAAGTAGAAAATGCATTAAATTCTAAAATTGGTGTATATGCTATCGCGGATTATAAGAAGAATATAGTAAAAGTTCATATGAAAAGTGAACTATCTAATGAAGAATTAACAAAAGCAATTACTGATGCTGGTTATATTGTTAAATCTATAAATCATTAAGATTTATTCATATTGTGATTGTGAATATAAAAAAGAAAAAATATGCGATAAAACGCATAAAAAGATGAAAAAATGTTTGACGCGAATGCGATGTACTAGTAGAATAGTACCGTTATCAGTCCTCTTGCGAGGTCTGTAACCGCTCAGAAAAGGATTTAAGTACGTAAGTCTCCTTTATTTGGCGCGTCTTATGATAAATGTCAGGAGGTGTATTGAATGTACGCAGTTATCGAAACAGGCGGAAAGCAATTAAAAGTAGAACAAGGCCAATCAATTTTTGTTGAAAAGCTAAATGTTGAAGCTGGTGAAACAGTTGTATTTGACAAAGTTTGCTTAGTTAGCAATGGTTCTACAAAAATCGGAACACCATATGTAGATGGTGCTAAAGTTACTTGCAAAGTTGAAAAGCAAGGAAAAGAAAAGAAAGTTCTTATTTTCAAGTATAAGGCTAAGAAGGGATCTACTCGTCGTAAGCAAGGTCATCGTCAGCCATATACAAAACTAGTTGTTGAAACTATCGAGGGCTAAGATGATTAAAGTTCGCATGACATACAAGTCAAATATGATAGAAGAATTAAGTATATCAGGACATGCACAATATGCGGACAAAGGAAAAGATCTTATATGTGCAGCAGTTAGTTCGATTTCTATTGGGTTATGTAATGCAATAGATGAATTAAATGCAAATGCAGATATAGAGATCGGTGATAATAGCATTAAAATTTCTCATATTGGAAATGATGAGTTATCGCAAACTGTTCTAAAGACTGCTATAATACAACTACATACAGTTGAAGAACAGGCAAACAAATATTTGGAAATGAAAAAACTGGAGGTGTGAAAAATGAAATACACATTAGATATTCAGTTCTTTGCTAGTAAAAAGGGTGTTTCTTCTACAAAGAACGGACGTGATTCTGCTGGTCGTAGACTAGGTGCTAAAAAAGCTGATGGTGAGTTTGCTACTGCAGGTTCTATTATCTATCGTCAAAGAGGAACAAGAATTTTCCCTGGCAAGAATGTAAGCAAAGGTGGAGATGATACATTATTCGCTACTGCTTCTGGTATCGTTAAATACGAACGTCTTGGTAAGGATAAAAAACAAGTTTCTGTTTATCCTCAGGCTTAAGTTAAGAAAAATTGCTCCTGAATCTTCAGGAGCTTTTTTAGAAATTGGAGGTAGTTTATGATTGATTTAATAAAAATGAAAGTTAAAGCAGGCGATGGCGGTAAAGGTGCTGTTGCTTTTAGACATGAAAAATATTATCCAAATGGTGGACCTTTTGGTGGTGATGGCGGACGTGGCGGTAACGTTTATTTTGAAGTAGATACAAACGAAACTACGCTCATCAAATTACGTTATACAAAGTCTGTAAAAGCTGGTAATGGTGGTAATGGCATGACGAAAAAAATGCATGGTAAAGATGGCGATGATATTATCATCAAAGTTCCACTAGGCACAATGATTCGTAATGCTGCTAATGGAGATTTAATTGCTGACTTAACAAAGCCTCATCAAGTTGCTTTAGTGGCAAAAGGAGGTAGAGGCGGTTTAGGAAATATGCACTTCGCTACAGCAAGAAATAATACTCCTGAATTTGCTCAACCTGGTGAAATTGGTCAAAGCTTAGAATTACAAGTTGAATTGCGATTACTTGCAGATGCTGGAATTATCGGTTTCCCATCAGTAGGAAAATCAACATTTTTATCCGTTGTTTCTAATGCTAAACCAGAAATTGCAGATTATCCTTTTACAACACTTGAACCTAATATTGGCGTTGTCGCTTTACCTGATGAAAGAAGCTTTATTTTAGCAGATATGCCTGGATTAATTGAAGGTGCAGGAGATGGTAAAGGCTTAGGTCATGAATTTTTACGTCATATCAAAAGATGTCGTGTATTAATTCATATTATTGATATGAGTGGGTTTGAACAAGATCCAATTGATGCATATAACATCATTAATGCAGAGCTTGCTAAATATGATTTAGATCTAGAAAAGAAAACACAAATTGTTGTTGCTAATAAGATGGATGAAGATACAGCAAAAGAAAATCTAGATAAATTTAAAAAAGAATTCCCAGATTTAAAGGTATATGAAACAATTACATTTATGCATGAAGGTATAAATGAAGTATTATATGCAACGATGGACGCTATTGAAGCTTCAAGAAAAGAAGAAGCAGAAAATATCGTTGAACAAGAAGAAGTTGTTGTATATCGTTATGAACCAAAGAGACCAGATTTTGTTGTCTTAAATCTTGGTAATCATAGATGGAAGATTGATTCAGATAAAGTTGATCGTCTTGCTGAACAAGTTGACTTTGATAAAGAAGATGATACATATCAATTTGCCGCAACACTTAAGAAAATGGGTATTGATAAAGCACTATATGATGCAGGTGCTAGAGATGGCGATCAAGTTATCGTTGGCACTTATATCATGGATTATAGTGAATAGGAGTATTTCTAATGATTGCTTTTATTGATGGTATAGTTGATTCATTTGGTGCAGATTATGTTGTATTAGATAATCATGGTATGGGCTATAAAATGTTATATGCTCATACTAATGATTTGAAGTTAAATGATCATGTTAAGTTATATACATATATGCATATAACAGAGAATGATATTAGTTTGTTTGCGTTTAATTCTTTATTAGAACAAGATTTATTTATGAAATTAATCAGTGTTAAAGGATTAGGCCCTAAAACAGCTATTAATATGCTAACAAAGAGTAGTGTCAATCATTTGATTACAGTCATTGAATCAGGTGATGTTACAGCACTTAAAAATGTTCCAGGAATTGGTAATAAAACTGCTAGTCAAATTATTTTAGATTTAAAAGGAAAACTAGTAGCTAGCGAAGAAGAGACAAGTACAAAGTATAGTCAAGCAATATTAGATGCAATTGAAGCACTTAAAAATCTTGGTTATAAACAAAATGAGTTAAATCAAGTTGCAAAACATTTAAGTAAAGAACCTGATTTAGATACAGCACAATACTTAAAATTAGGATTAAAGTTTTTAAATGGCAGAAAGTAGGTGGGTATAATGAATGATCAAGAAAGACTAATGTCTGTTGATAAAAATCAAGAAGATGAAGAAGAATCTATTCGTCCCCATACTTTAAGCGATTATATTGGACAAGATGCTTTAAAAGAGAATTTAAAGATATTTATCCAAGCAGCTAAAACTCGTAATGAATCATTAGATCATGTTTTATTATATGGTCCTCCAGGACTTGGTAAAACAACATTAGCGTATATCTTAGCAAATGAAATGGGCTCTAAAATTAAAATTGTTACAGGGCCTAGTATTGAAAAAAGTGGTGATTTGGCTTCTGTTTTATCTGTACTTGAACCAGGTGATGTACTTTTTATTGATGAAATTCATCGTCTACCAAAAGTTGTTGAAGAAGTATTGTATTCAGCGATGGAAGATTTTGTAATTGATGTCATGATTGGTAAAGATTCTGGTGCGAGAAGTGTGCGTTTAGAACTACCACCATTTACTTTAGTTGGCGCTACAACTAGAGCAGGTGATTTAAGTGCTCCGTTAAGAGATCGTTTTGGCATTATTTCTAAGTTAGATTATTATACTCACGAACAATTATCAGATATCATCAAAAGAAGTAGTCGTGTATTAGGCGTACCAATTGAAGATGAAGCAGTGATTGAGCTTGCGAAAAGGTCTAGAGGAACACCACGTATTGCTAACAGGTTATTAAGAAGATTACGTGACTTTGCTCAAGTATTAAACGATGGTGTGATTTCTAAAGAAATTGCAGATATGGCGTTAGAAAGATTGCATGTAGATTCACTTGGCTTAGATGATGTTGACTTACGTTATTTAAGAGGAATTATAGAACGATTCCATGGTGGACCTGTTGGTCTAGAAGCTTTGGCCAATTCTATCAGTGAAGAAACAACAACTCTTGAAGATGTTTATGAACCTTATTTAATACAAATTGGATTTGTTAATCGAACAAGTAGAGGTAGAGTTGTTACCGAAAAAGCATATGAACATTTAGGTATTCCTATGCAAGGAAGACTATTATGAAAAAAAATAAAAAAAGAGGGAAATCTCTAAATTATTTTTTAGCATGTATGTTTGTTTATTTATTTTTCTTTTTGGTAATGGTATCTTTAGCAAACTTATTATTAACGATTTTACAAGCTCATCCTTACTTTCATTTGCTTGTAGCAATTATGATATTAATTATAGATATTTTATTTACAGATTATTTTGTGAATCGTTATTGGAAAAATAAATGGATTCTTCGATAATTTATGATACAATTTGAATTGCGTTGATTAGAAGGTAGTATATAGGTAGTGCTAAATAGAGAGCCTTGGGTTGGTGAAACAAGGTTAGTAATCTATAGAAGTAGTCTAGGAGCTTATCTTTTGAACTAATAGTAGGAAGATACGTGTCGTGCGCGTTAAGCATAAGATGAGTACAATTAAGGTGGTACCGCGTAAATTACGCCCTTATGAAAATAAGGGTTTTTTATTTTATAGGAGGACTTATGAAAAAAGAGTTAGCACAAAAGTATAACCACAAAGATGTAGAAGAAGGTAAATACGATCATTGGGTTCAAGAAGGCTATTTTACAGCTGGAGATAAATCAAAAGATCCATTTACAATTGTTATCCCACCACCAAATGTAACAGGTATTTTACATATTGGTCACGCATGGGACAATACACTTCAAGATATTATTTCTCGTTATAAGAGAATGAGAGGATACGACATGTTGTATTTACCAGGTATGGATCATGCTGGTATTGCAACACAAGCAAAAGTAGATGCTCGTTTAAAGAGTGAAGGTATTTCAAGATACGATATCGGTAGAGAAAAATTCTTAGACAGAGCTTGGGAATGGAAAGAAGAATACGCCGCAACAATTCGTAAACAATGGGCTAAACTAGGTAATTCATTAGATTACTCTAGAGAACGTTTTACAATGGATGAAGGCTTTAATGCGGCTGTTCGTCATGTATTTGTATCTTTATACAACGAGGGTTTAATTTATAGAGGTTGGAGAATCATCAACTGGGATCCTGAAGCTCGTACTGCATTAAGTAATATTGAAGTATATTATCAAGATGATGCCGGTAAAATGTACTACATGGTTTATCATACAGTTGAAGATAATGAAGAATTTATTGTCGCTACAACACGTCCTGAAACAATGTTTGGTGATGTTTGTGTAGTTGTGAATCCAGATGACGAAAAGAACGCACATTTAATAGGTAAACATTGTATTAACCCTGCAAATGGTCAAGAATTACCAATTATTGGTGATACATATATCGAAATTGGATTTGGTACAGGTATCATGAAATGTACACCAGCTCATGACCCTAATGACTATGCTATTGCAGAAAGACATGGTTTAGATAAACCTATTTGTATGAATCCTGATGGAACGATGAATGCACTATGCGGTAAATATGAAGGTCAAGATCGTTATGTTTGTAGAGAAGAACTTGTAAAAGAATTTGAAGCAAATCATATCATGGATCATATTGAAGATATTACTCACCAAGTTGCACACTCTGAACGTACACATTGTGTTGTTGAACCATATCTAAGTGAACAATGGTTTGTAAAAATGAAGCCATTAGCTGATGATGTATTAAAGAATCAAGAAGATCCAGAACAAAGAATTAATTTCTATCCTGAAAGATTTAGTCGTACATTCTCTCAATGGTTAGAAAATATTGAAGATTGGTGTATCTCTAGACAATTATGGTGGGGTCATAGAATTCCTGCTTGGTATCATAAAGAAACAGGAGAAATCTATGTTTCTGAAGAAGAACCAAAAGATATTGAAAACTGGACACAAGATGAAGATGTATTAGATACATGGTTCTCTAGTGCATTATGGCCTTTTGCAACACTAGGTTGGCCTGAAGATACTGATGATTTAAATCGTTACTATCCAACTAGTACAATGGTTACAGGTTACGATATTATTTTCTTCTGGGTTGCGAGAATGGCATTCCAAGCTCGTCACTTTACAAAACAAAGACCATTTAAAGATGTATTAATTCATGGCTTAATACGTGATGCTCAAGGAAGAAAAATGTCTAAGTCACTAGGTAATGGTATTGACCCAATGGATGTTATTGATGAATATGGTGTTGATGCCCTAAGATTCTTCTTAACAACAAATAGTACACCAGGTCAAGATATGCGTTATATTGAAGATAAAGTAGAAGCATCTTGGAACTTTATCAATAAGTTATGGAACGCTTCTCGATTTGTGTTAATGAACCTACCAGAAGACATGGAATATAGTGATATTACACTAGAAAATCTATCAGAAGCAGATACTTGGATTTTAGCGAAGTTAAATGAAACAATTAAACACGTAACTGAAAATAACGAAAAGTATGAATTTGCTTTAGTAGGTAATGAATTATATCAATTTGTATGGGATAGTTTCTGTAGTTGGTATATTGAAATGAGTAAAGCTAGTTTATCTAGTGATGATGCAAAAGTAGTTAAAGCTGCGCAATCTACATTACTTTATACATTAACTTCTATCGTTAAATTATTATCACCATTTATGCCATTTGTTTGCGAAGAAATCTATCAAGCATTACCTCATGAAAAAGAGAGTATTTGTTTAGAAACTTGGCCAGAAGTAAATGATAGTATTGCTAGTGATAACCTTGCTGAAATGGATATGTTAATTAGCATGATCCAAAAAGTACGTGAAGTTAAACGTATCAATAACTTAAAACCAAGTGCTCCATTATCTTTAATGGCTAAAGATTTAAATGGTAATGTCATTGTACCTAAAGAAAGCTTAAAAGCGATGTTAACAAAGATGGCTAAAGCAACTTGGGAAGATAGTCTTGATGGAGATTTAACTGTTGAAACTGTACAAGGTGGTACAATTTATATTCCTTCAGGAGAGTTATTAGATAAAGAAACAGAAATTGCTAAATTAACAGCTGATAAAGAACGTCTAGAAAAAGAAATCCAAAGAGGTAAAGGTATTTTATCTAATGCTGGTTTCTTAGCAAAAGCACCTGCTCAAAAAGTAGAAGCAGAAAAAAGCAAACTAGCTGATTACGAAAAACAATACGAAGCTGTAGTAACTAGATTAAATAGTTTACAAGGTTAGTTTTTGAAAAGATGGGTAAAACCATCTTTTCTTATACAAAATTAATCAATTATCAAACATTTTGTAGAATTGTTTATGCTATTATTGATATGTAAAAAGCATTATTAGGAGAAAAAAAGTATGAGTAAAGATAACAACAATCATACTGTAGCGAAAGCTGTTGCGGCTACAGCAGTAACTGTTACAGGAGCATATGCAACAGCAAGTTATGCTATATTTAATCGCATCTTTCGTTTAGATGAAGATAGTAGTTTATTTAGAGATTCAAGTGCATCTTATCAAGATGAAACAAGTAATGAATGGTTCTTATCTAGTAGAAGACACGATGATTTTATCGTTTCTTTTGATGGATTAGATTTACATGCTATTCGTATAGAAAATCATCCAGAGAGTAATAAATGGGTAATCATTGAACATCCATATCGTTCTAGTGCATTAAATATGAAGAAACTTGCATATGAATTCGATAAAAGGGGATATAACGTATTTATTCCTGATCAAAGAGGGTCTGGATTATCTAAAGGTAAATATACAAGCTTAGGATGGACAGAACATTATGATTTAATCAATTGGATTAACTTATTAGTCAATAAATATCCAAATTCTGAAATTGTATTATATGGATCTTCTACAGGTGCTAATGCAATTATGCATTGTTCAGGTGATTTTGTACCTAAGAATATTAAATGTGGTGTAATTGATACTGGATTTGTATCACAAGAATCAATTATCTCTAAATTTATTGAAAGAAAAACAAATGTGAATGGAGATATATTTTTATTCGGTATCAATTTCTTTGTAAAGCAAATCTTACATTTCTCTTTGCAAGATGCTAATGCAATCCATCAATTAGAAAATGCTCATTTCCCAATGTTATTTATCCATGATAAAGGAAATGAATATATTAGTGACCGTGAAGCATATAATGCTTTCTATGCTTGTAGTAGTAAAAAAGATATTTATTTCTATCAAAGATCAATTGATTCTAATGAAAGCTTAAATAAAGTATTTAACTTTGTTGAAACACTATAATTTTTGAAAACGTTTACTTGTAATTTTAAAAGGCATAAAAATTTTTATGCCTTTTTCAATATGCAATATGTATGCATGCATAAAGGGATTTTTAAAATTGACGGTAATTACCACAATGAAAGCGCTATGATTTTTTCTTGTTTAAACATCTAATGTGGTCTATAATTTCAAAAGAGAGTTATAGAATTAATTTAATAGGAGGATATATGGCAAGTAAAAAATTTGTCTATAAGTTTTCAGAAGGAAATGGTTCCATGCGTGAACTTCTTGGTGGTAAAGGTGCTAACCTAGCTGAGATGAGCAATATGGGAATGCCAGTTCCAAGTGGTTTTACTATCACCACAGAAGCATGTAATGCTTATTATAAAGATGGCGAAAAGATTAATGATGAGATTTCATCACAAATGTGGGAAAAGCTAGCTTGGCTAGAAGAAGAAACAGGTAAAAAATTAGGCGATTCTAAAAATCCATTATTAGTTTCTGTAAGAAGTGGTGCTAGAGCAAGTATGCCTGGTATGATGGATACAATTCTTAACTTAGGTATGAATGATACTGTAGTTAAAGTTGTAGAAGAAAATAGTGGTAATAAACGTTTCGCATACGACTCATATAGAAGATTTATTCAAATGTTCTCAGATGTTGTTATGGGTCTAAATAAGGCTCGTTTTGAACAAATCATTGATGATATCAAAGAGAGAAAAGGAATTAAGTTAGATATTGAACTTTCTGCTGATGATATGGTTGAATTAACAGAAAAATTCAAAGCTTTCTATAAAGAAAACTTAAATGAAGATTTCCCTCAAGATCCAAAAGTACAATTAGAACGTTCTGTTGAAGCTGTATTCCGTTCATGGAACAATGAAAGAGCTATCTACTATCGTAAGATGAATGATATTCCAAGTAGTTGGGGAACAGCAGTTAACGTAATGGAAATGGTATTTGGTAATATGGGTAACGATTGCGGTACTGGTGTTGCCTTTACTAGAAATCCTGCAACAGGTGAAAAGAAATTATTTGGTGAATTCTTAATGAATGCTCAAGGTGAAGATGTTGTTGCGGGTATCCGTACACCTCAACCAATCGCAGATTTAAAAGAAACAATGCCAGAAGCATATAACAGTTTTGTTAAGATTTGCGATACTTTAGAAAAACATTATCATGATATGCAAGATATGGAATTTACGATTGAACATGGTAAGTTATTCATGTTACAAACTCGTAATGGTAAACGTACTGGTCCTGCAGCATTAAAGATTGCTGTTGATATGGTTGAAGAAGGATTAATTGATAAAGATCAAGCATTATTAATGGTTGAACCAAAACAATTAGATGATTTACTTCACCCAACATTTGATAAAGATGATTTAAAAGCAAAGAGTGCAGATGTCATTGCTAAAGGTTTAGCTGCTGCTCCTGGTGCTGGTGCAGGTACTGTTGTATTTACTGCTGAAGATGCAGAAAAAGCTGCTGAAGCAGGAAAGAAAGTCGTTCTAGTTCGTTTAGAAACTTCTCCAGAAGATATTAAAGGTATGGCTGCTGCTCAAGCAATTGTTACAGCTCGTGGTGGTATGACTAGTCACGCTGCAGTAGTAGCAAGAGGCATGGGTGCATGTTGTGTATCTGGATGTGGTGATTTAAAAGTTGATGAAGAAAAGAAATGCTTCACTGTAAATGGTGTTGTTTATACAGAAAATGATGTTATTTCTGTTGATGGTAATACAGGACTTGTTTATAAAGGAGAAGTTAAGACTGTTCCTGCAACAATTTCTGGTAACTTTGCAACATTCATGAAGTGGGCTGATGAAAGAAGAAAATTACAAGTTAGAACAAACGCTGATACACCAGAAGATGCTGCTAAAGCTGTTGAATTTGGTGCAGAAGGCGTTGGATTAGTTCGTACTGAGCATATGTTCTTCAACTCTGCTGATCGTATTAAAGCAATTAGAATGCTTTGCGTAGCACAAACTACTGAACAACGTGCTAAAGCTTTAGCAACTATGGAACCTTATCAAACTGAAGATTTCTATGGTATTTTTGAAGCAATGGGTGGTAGACACGTAACAGTTCGTCTATTAGATCCACCATTACATGAATTCTTACCTCATGGTGATAAAGAAGCAAAAGATGTTGCTGAAGCATTAGGTATTAGTGTTAGTGATATTGAAAACGCTGCTGAAGCACTAAAAGAATTTAACCCTATGATGGGTCATAGAGGATGTAGATTAGATGTTACTTATCCTGAAATTGGAGCAATGCAAGCTAGAGCAATTATTAATGCTGCATTAAAAGTAAATACTGAACATCCTGATTGGAACTTTGTTCCTGAAATCATGATTCCTCTTGTTGGTGAACCAAAAGAATTAGAATATGTAACTAATATTGTTAAAGCAGAAGCTGATAAGATTATCACTGAAGCTAACAGTAAGATGGAATATAAAGTAGGTACAATGATTGAAATTCCTCGTGCTGCTTTATTAGCTGGTGAATTAGCTAAGACTGCCGAATTCTTCTCATTTGGTACAAATGACTTAACACAAATGACATTTGGCTTCTCAAGAGATGATGCTGGTAAATTCTTACCTGACTACTACAACAAACATATCTATGAATCAGATCCATTTGCCCATGTAGATGTAAATGGTGTTGGTCAACTTGTTAAGATGGCTGCAGATGCTGGTAGAGCTACTCGTAAAGACATTCACTTAGGTGTTTGTGGTGAACATGGTGGTGATCCTGCTTCTATTGAATTCTTCAACGCTGTTGGCTTAGATTATGTATCTTGCTCACCATATCGTGTACCAATTGCTAGATTAGCTGCTGCACAAGCTGCAATTAAAGCTGATCGTGCTAAATAATAAAGAATAAATCGTGCTGATTTAAAGCTCTAGGAGGTAATAATCTTAGAGCTTTTTATATATCAGAAAAAATTAGATTATGATGATAAATTGAAATACTGATTTGTTCATAAATTTTCTTTTTAATATTTAGCAATAAATTTATCTTTTTTATTATGACACCGTTTACATTACTAATTAATCTTTTATTTATTGTATTTTCAGTTATAATTTCTAAGTCCTTCATATCGTATAAGCACTCAGATTGGTGAGAGCGTTTCTACAAGATGCCGTAAAGATCTTGGCTACGATAAATTTTTTAGTTTTCTGCGATTTGATGGGCCAGAAAACTTTTTTATTTTTATGATATGGGGAAGAAATCATAGGAGGAGAGAGATTTCATGTTAGAAAAGCTATTTAAGCTAAAAGAGAACGGTACTAATGTTAAAACTGAATTAGTTGCTGGTCTTACTACGTTTATGACCATGGTTTACATCTTGGCCTTAAACCCTTCAATTTTAAGTGCATCAGGTATGGATGCAGGAGCTATCTTAACTGCTACTGCTGTATCTTCTGCTGTAGCTTGTTTTGCCATGGCTATATTTTCCAATATGCCATTTGCTTTGTCTGCAGGACTAGGTCTTAATGCTTATTTTGCTTACACAATCTGTGGTTCAATGGGCTACGATTGGAAGGTTGCTTTAACTGCTGTATTTATTGAAGGTATTATTTTTATCATTTTATCTTTAACAAATGTTAGAGAAGCTATTTTCAATGCAATTCCTAAGCAAATGAAAACAGCTGTATCTGTTGGTATTGGTTTCTTCATTACATTTATTGGCTTACAAAATGCTGGAATTATTGTAGATGGAAGTACACTTGTTGGTTTATTTTCTTTTAGTCAAGCATTAAGCGATGGTACATTTATGACTCATGGCATTACAGCTGGTCTAACTATGATTGGTGTAATTATTACATTTGTTTTACTAAAAAAAGGTGTTAAAGGATATATGCTATATGGCATTTTGATTACTTGGGCACTTGGAATCGTATGCGAGTTACTAGGTATTTATGTGCCAGATAACATTTCTTATTTTTCATTAATTCCAACTGCTATTTTTTCTAAGCCAGCATCTATTTCTTCTACTTTCTTACAATTTGATTTTAGCTTTATTTTAGAGCATACAGTAGACTTCTTTGTTATGATGTTTGCTTTCTTATTTGTAGATATTTTTGATACATTAGGAACAGTTATTGGATGCGCTTCTAAAGCAAATATGTTAGATGAAGAGGGAAGACTTCCAGAAATTAAAGGTGTATTACTTGCGGATGCTATTGGTACAACAGTTGGTGCTTGTTTAGGTACTTCTACAATTACTACATTCGTTGAATCTTCTTCTGGTATTACAGAAGGTGGTAGAACTGGTTTAACTTCTGTTACAGTTGGTATCTTCTTCTTATTGTCTTTATTCTTATCACCATTATTCTTAACTGTACCTTCATTTGCTACAGCAGTAGCTTTAATTGTTGTAGGATTTATGATGATGCAACAAGTTGTTAACCTAGATTGGACTACATTAGAAGATGCAGTTCCAGCATTTGTATGTATTACAATGATGGGTTTTGCTTATTCTATTTCTGAAGGTATCTCTTTAGGTATTATTTCTTATGTTTTACTACATATATTAACAGGTAAAGCAAAAGATATGAATGCTCTAATGTATGTATTAGCAGTATTATTTGTATTAAAGTATTTCTTAATATAATTAAATTTAAAAACTTATAGAAAAAGGCTTTTATCATCATCCATCAATGATATAAAAGCCTTTTATATTTAATTTGTAGAATTGTTTATGTTGAAATTATTTGTTATCGTATCAAATACTTCATTATTTATTGTATATAGTTCAAGATGATCATTATCTTCTAAATATGTTTTATTATCGTCTTGATATATTGTATAAGTAATTTTAGATTGATCATTAAGAGTAAAAACAATCATTACATTCGCTACTTCTAGCATATTATTGTCGTCCTTTTTTTTGACATATTTTGCATTACTCAAATATGCATAATAAGAAGGAGTAGGTGATTGTGTATCTATTGATTCCATACTAGCAAATGTATTTTCTTCATTTGTATATATCATTTGTATTGAATTTATTGAATCAAAATCAGGAACAGCTAATGCTTTTGATGAGCAACCACTTATGATAAATAGTATAGACATTATGTAAATTACACTGATAATTGTTTTTCTCATATTTTCACCTCCATAAATATCATGATATATAAAATCATCAAGTAATCCTTTTGTTTTCTTCATATTAGCATAATTTTTTTGTTTCAATAAATACATAAATTTAGCCTAGATATGAATATGAATTCAATTGACAAGAATCATATTCTGCTATTAAATATAAGTAATGCAAAGATAAGGACATGAGTACTTTGTAATGATGTAGAAAGACTACTGGTTGATGAAAAGTAGTCGAAGGACTTAGTATTTACCACCTTGGAGCAGCATCTTAATCGATTGCCGTATATCTGCGTTAAAGAGTAATGAGTGTCCATATTATTTATGGGAATTAAGGTGGTACCGCGTTAACGTTTGACGTCCTTTTTATAAGGACGTTTTTATATTTTCAGGAGGAGAGATATATGATTAATTTTAAAGAAGATAAAGAGTTAAATACGTTAAATCATAGTTGTGCTCACTTAATGGCACAAGCTGTTAAACATCTTTATCCAAATGCTAAATTCTGGGTAGGACCAGTAGTAGAAGAAGGTTTCTATTATGACATCGATTTAGGAGATGATGTTATTCGTGACGAAGATTTAGCTAAGATTGAAAAAGAAATGAAGAAATTAGCTAAAGATGGTAAGAAAATTGTTCGTCATGAAATCTCTAAAGAAGAAGCTTTAGAAATGTTTAAATATGATCCATATAAGATTGATTTAATTAGTCGTATGGATGAAAATGAACAAGTTATTTCTTGTTACACACAAGGTGATTTTACTGATTTATGTAGAGGACCTCATGTAGAGAGTGTTAAGTTATGCCGTAACTTCAAACTTATCAAACATTCTGGTGCATATTGGAAAGGCGATAAGAACAATAAAGTATTACAACGTATCTATGGTGTTTGCTTACCAACTCCAGAAGCTCTAGAAGCTCATCTTCAAGATTTAGAAGAAGCCAAACAAAGAGATCATAGAAAACTTGGTAAAGATTTAGAATTATTTATGTTCTCTGAAACTGTAGGTGCTGGTTTACCAATGTATTTACCTAATGGATTTACTGTAAGACGTTTATTAAGTGACTACATCATGAATAAAGAACTTAACCAAGGTTATGTTCATGTTATGACACCAAGCGTTGTAAATACTAAACTATATAAGATTTCAGGACATTGGGATCATTATAAAGATGACATGTTCCCAGCTATGACTTCTTTAAAAGATCCTGAAAACTCATATGCTTTAAGACCAATGAACTGTCCTGAACATATGATTATGTTTAAGAGTACATTACATTCTTATAGAGATTTACCAGTTAGAATTGCTGAAATCGCTAATGACTTCCGTTTTGAAGCTAGTGGTGCTTTAACAGGTATTGAAAGAGCACGTGCTTTCACACAGAATGACTCACATATTTTCTGTAGACCAGATCAAATCGCAGATGAAATCAAAAATGTTACTAAGTTAATTCTTGATGTTTATCATGACTTTGGTTTTGAAAAATATTCATTTAGATTATCTCTAAGAGATCCAGCAAATAAAGAAAAATACTTTGGACATGATGAACTATGGGAAAAGAGTGAATCAGAATTAAGAGAAGTATTAAAAGAAATGAATGTTCCTTTCTATGAAGCAGAAGGTGAAGCAGCTTTCTATGGTCCTAAAATTGACGTACAAGTTCGTTCTGCTTTAGGTCATGATGTAACATTATCTACAATTCAATTAGATTATCAATTACCAGAACGTTTTGAACTAGAATATGTTGATTCTAACCAAGAAAAGAAGAGACCAGTTGTTATTCATAGAGCAATCCTTGGTTCATTAGATCGTTTCATTGCTTTCTTATTAGAAGAAACAAAGGGTATTTTCCCATTATGGTTAGCTCCTATGCAATGTGTAGTTCTTCCTATCGCTCCTGATGCTCATGGGGATTACGCTGCAGAAATCGTACAAGAACTAAAGAAAATGGGTGTACGTTGTAACTTAGATGATCGTAACGAGAAATTAGGTTATAGAGTACGTGAAGCTCAAACAAGTAAGATTCCTGTAGAAGTAGTAGTTGGTGATAAAGAAAGAGATGAAAAAGCTGTTACTGTTAGAAGATATGGCAGTAAAGTAGAAACAAAACTATCTTTAGAAGACTTCTATAAATCTATTAAAGAAGAAATTGATAATAAGGTACACTAATGAAAAAAGTATTATCAATTGTCTTAACAAGTTTATTTGTGTTAAGTGGATGCTCAAGTTCTACTAGCCAAGAAGTTGCTACTCCTAGTGCAACTACAACTCCTACTTCAACTAGTGAAGTAGTTTATACTCCAACTTTAAAAATATTAGCTCCTGGTGGTGCTCCAGCATTAAGTCAAATCGGTGCTATTGAAGCAGGATATGATGTAGAAATAACAGATGGTCCTGATAAATTACAAGCTGAATTAATTAACGCTGACTCTGAGTATGATGTAATCGTAGCTCCTACTAATTTAGGTGTTAAGTTAGCTAGTGCTGGTAAATCTGAATATAAATTACTAGATGTAGTGACTTGGGGTAATTTATACCTCGTAGGTCCTAGTGATACAGATTTATCTACAGCGAATATTGCTGGCTTTGGTGAACAAGCTGTAACTGGTTTAGTATTTAAAGCAATTTATCCTGAATTAGGAGATAAAGTGAATTGGGGATATGCAAGTGTTACGGAAGCTCAAGCTGCTTTATTAAGTGATCAAGCAGAAGTAGCAATTCTTGCTGAACCTGTTGCAACAGCTACAATTGCTAAAGCAAAAGAACAAGGTAAGGAATTAACAATTCTATCTGACTTACAAGAATTATGGAATGGTGGTCAAGGATATCCTCAAGCTGGTATCTTTGTTAAAGCTAGTGCTTATGAAGCAAATGTAGATGAATATGATAACTATATGTCTATTATTTATACATATATTAACGATGTAGAAAGTAGTGAAGATAAATCAGTTGTTGTAAATTCTATTGATTCAATTGGAGCTGAAAACTTATCTGTTCCAAGTTCTGCAATTGTTGCTAAAGTATGGGATCGTTTAAATATTCATCCTACAAAAGCTAGTGAAGTTAGTGATGAAGTAGCAGAATTCTTACAATTATTTGATGTAACAGACGTTACTAGTGCAATTATTGAGTAATTGTACAAATAATCATTTATTAATTCATTAAATTTGATACAATATAGATGAGGTTTAAAGTGAAAAAACAACATCTATTTTGTATCATTTTATTTATTCTTTTTTGGTCGGTATGCGCAAATGTCATACAAAATGATATTTTAGTACCTTATCCAAAAGATGTTTGTCTATCACTATTTCGTATATTAACTAAGAAAAATACGTATCTATCAATACTATTAAGCATATTTCGCGTAGTAAAAGGATATTTGTTTTCTATAGTATTATCGTTAGTATTAGCTTGTTTTACTTTTATCAATAAGTCATTTCGTTCTTTTATTGAACCTATAGTTGTACTCATTAAAACAATACCAAATATCAGTTATATTATATTAGCGATTATTTGGT
>CAVCUC010000035.1:8530-22589 GCA_963605225.1 bacterium | reverse complement strand
CTCAAGGAGAACCTAATGGTCAAGATAATAATGGTGGTACACCACCAGAAATGCCTGAAGCAGGAGCTGGTGGAGGCCCACAAGGTGGTGGAGCGAACACTCAAAGTTTCGATTATTCTGGAACATATAATGGTGCACTAACTGCAGATAACGAAGAAGTATCCTCTTCAAATGAAGAAATAACAGCTACAGAAGTTGATCAAAATGCAGCACTTGTACAAAATGGTGGTACGTTAACAATTGATAACGATACATTAAATAAGAGTGGTGATGATACTAATGGTGATAACTGTAACTTCTATGGTTTAAATTCTATTGCTTTAGCTGTGAACGAAAATTCTTTATTAAAGATATCTAACTCATCACTAAATGCGACTAGTGAAGGATCTAATGCAATATTTGCGACAGATAACGCTACCGTACTAGCTTATAACGATACTATTTCTACTACAGCAGGTAATTCTAGAGGATTAGATGCGACTTATGGTGGAACAATCTTAGCGGATTCCATGAATATTTCTACACAAGGTAACCATAGTGCTTCTATTGCGACAGATAGAGGTGGTGGTAATATTTCTGCTACAAATTCCACTTTATCTACTGCTGGTTCTGGTTCTCCACTTCTTTATTCAACAGGTGATATTGAAGTAGATAATGTAACAGGTACGGCTACTGGAAGCCAAATTGCAGGTATGGAAGGTTTAAATACAATCCTTATCTATAACTCAACATTGTCTTCTACAAATAATGCAATTAGTGGATCAGATCCTATCAAAAATGGTGTAATCATTTATCAATCTACTAGTGGTGATGCTGAAACTTCTACTGGTAGTAGAGCTAGATTTGAAGCCGTAAATTCCACTTTATCTACAACAATAGATTCTGGTGCTATGTTCTATCTAACAAATACTACAGCAAACATCTTACTCTCTAACGCAACTCTAGATTTTGATTCTTCTAAGGTAAATTTATTACAAGTAGAAGGTAACGATTCTAATGGTTGGGGACAAGCAGGAAGTAATGGAGCAACACTTACTTTTACCGCAATGGGAGAAACACTAAGTGGTAATATCGTTGTAGATGATATTTCTAGTGCAGATATCTATTTACTAGATACAACAAGTTATACAGGTACTGTAACAAATGCATCTATGAATGTTTCTTCTAACTCTAAATGGGTTGTTACTGGAGATTCTACTTTGAACAACTTAAATGTTGAAGATGGTGCTGAAATTGTAGATGAAAGTGGTAAATCTGTCACAACTATTGTAAATGGTGAAACAATTACTACTGGTGAATCTAGTTATACAATTACTGTTAGTGGTTCATATTCTACAACTATTACAACTTCTAGTGATAATGAATTAACTACATCTTATATTGATAGAAGTAGTCTAGATTCTACATATAACTTATCTACTACATTTAACTATAACGAAAACGCAAAAACAGCTTCTTCAGAAAGTGAACAAACTGTTCAAATAACTGAAGAAACTGTTGATAATTACGAGTCAACTAGTACAACAAATGCATACTTAGTTCCTGGTATTATTGCGGCTGTAGTCGTTATTGGTGTCATTTATTTCTTTGCACAAAAGAAACATTAATACCCTAAAATATTTTCATCATAGAAACTAGAATTCAGAGATAACTCATAGTTTAAATAGTTTTCTCCTAATTCTTCTAATAGAGTTGGTGTATCAGAATATAAATCTGTACCTAACCCTAAACGATCACCTACAATAGTTACTCCCATTGCGGATAAAGTTGTAGGGAATAAATCCATCGTACTATAGGACCTGACTTTGTCAGGTTCTTTTTTACTTGAGTTGATAATTGCAGTATACGTCTTACGTACATATCCTTCTGGCATATCACTGTAGTATTTACTATCCATACATAAGTGATCACCATTTAATACTATAACTGTATCTTCACCCCAAGGTTGAGCTTGTATCCACTCTACTAGTTCACTTACTTTTTGTGAACTACATGCAATAACATTCGAGTATTGTGAAGTATATGTATCTGGACAATCTTCACATAAATAGCCATTTGTAAAGTGAGTATCTACAGTTAATAAAGATAAAGCAAAAGGTTCATCACTATTACCTAACTCAGTTAATTCTTCCTTAGCATATTCAAATAGCTTTTTATCTTCATAACCCCACCAAACATAATAATTACTTGTTGGTAACTTATAATTATTTTTAGCCCAATAATAATCCTTAATTTCATAATTACCATGTTCTTCAAAATAAACATTACGATTACCAAATTTAGCATCACTACCTAGCATAAATACATTGTGATATCCTTCTTGTTCTAAGATATCTCCTAAAGTAGTAGCTCCTGGCATAAAGGAAGAAATAGAATTCTTACGATTTGTTAATACGTGATTAATTCCTAGTGGTAAACCACTTGATTCAGCGACAATACCAGCGATTGTCCACGTACTGTTATATAAAGGTCTAGCACCATTTAATATACCTGTATCACCATTAAAACAATCATTTTCTAAGGCAATATTTGTTAATTCAGGGATTAAGTTTGTACTTTTTCCACCACCACTAGATTCATCCGCAAGAGACATTTCCATAGATTCCATATAGATATAAACTAAGTTCTTTTTCTTTTCTGGGAAGATAATCTCTGCATTAGAAGTAGATGTATAGTATTCATCATATAATGTTGTATCAATTCTTCTTGCGGCTAGATAATCCACTAAATAATAACTACTAGCTAAACTACTTAGTAATATACTTATCGCAACAATTCCACTTAGCATTGTCACAAAATGTAAAGAATAATATTTACTTACTTCTTTTCCTTTAAGCTCAAATTTACGATAACTACTTGCTTTCTTTTTAAACTTATTTTTAATAAATGTCACAAATATACAACCTATTGTTGCAATAAAAATATAAAGTAATGCTTTAAGTATTGTCGGTAAGAATGTTTCCCAATTTGATCCTTCTAGATTAGTATTTAGATGGAATACAAGTTGATCAATAGTGATACCTGAGAAACTTGTTAGCATATACTCTTGTACAACAAGTAAAATAGCAAATACAATCCAAATAATAAATAAACGAATATTTTTCTTCTTATACCATTTCTTACTAGGCATTTCACCCATTTCATAGATATTCTTAATCTTTCGTAAATCTCTTAAAATGAAATATAAGTAAATTGCGACAAGCACAGAAAATACATGAAACATCATCTTTGTAACATGATTATAAGCATCTACTTGTTCAAAAATATTATGAGAGAAAGTAACAATATATTCTGTATAGAATACATCTTCTGCTCTTTCCATAACAGGATTATTTGAATTTGTATTATAAGAAACACTATCAATCACTACATCATTTTCTAAGTCATATACAACGATATTTAGACCATTACCTTGTGCAGCTTGTTCTAAACCATCCACTAATATACTTGCGTTATTTCCATGTAAATAACCTGCAGAAATAAGTGTCACGATGTGATTATTGATATTGACTGTTTTATATAAAGAAGCACTATTTGATTCAACATATACTTCATCTTGATAAACATAAGCAATATAGCTATCACCATTAGAAATATCTGCTGGTGTTTGTGTCAAATTCAATGAACTTAAAGCTTCCTTCATTTCATCATCAAAACTTACTGTCGAATCTCCTTTAACAGCAAAAAAGAACGCATAGTTTTTATCTTTATATTCATCAATAAATTCTGAAAGTTTTAAATCATCCTTAAAATAATCATTTTTAGGATAACTTTTTTCTTCCTTTAATTTAAAAGCATCTAATGTAATACGTGATAAATATTCATTATCTTGTGCATTACTTGTTAATACTCCTGTAGGAATACCTGCATAAATAAAATTAGCGTAGTATTTACCTGTTGTTACTAGAGTTAGTTCACTATCTTCACTTAAGGAAGAATTAACAGTAATTGTATCTTTATTTGTTATCGTTCCATCATCTGTCCTAGCAGATAATGAAATAATTTCACTGTCCTCTCCACTACTATAAAATTTGATTTTATTTGAAAAAGGAAAAAATCCTACAATAAGGACTATTGCTATAAGGACTATAAATAGCCAATCTAACTTGTTCTGTCTTTTTTTCATATAGCAAGTATTATACAGCAAAATTTATTTATTCAATTCTAAAATACAACTATCCTCTTTTCTTGCTTTAGCTTTACAAATAACCTGATTATCTTTAAACCAACTCGCTCCTCCTTTTGCGTGTATTCCTTCTTTTTGATCTAAACAAACAGAATTCACACATCCTACTAATGCGTTTAACTTACTAGCTTGTTCACAATAGTCATAGATAAGAGTATCATTCCACTCGTTATAATCAAAATCTGTATATACAGGCCATAGTACTAGTGTTGGTTTTAGCTTTTGCATTTGTTCAATATTTTCTTCGTACCAAAGGTCACCACATAATCCTATAGAAATCGTTTCTTCACCAAATTTAAAGGTATGAAAAGAGTCTCCTTCAGCGTAATGATTATCTGCTTCTTTTTCTTTCCATCCTTTAGATATTCTTCGATAGTTATCTAGAATGTTTCCATCTTGGCTAATTGTAAGTTGACTACTATAAATAGTATCTTTATCTTTTTCAAAATATCCAAATGATACAGTTACATGTTTCCTTTTCGCTACATTTTGTATTTCTTGTATGATTTCATCACTTTGTTCAATCGCTATATTTTTATCAATTTCATAGTTCCAACTTAATGCATCAAATCCTTGTAAGAACGATTCCCCAAAAACTAGAAAATCACCTTCATCTGCTTGTGTTTCTATAGCTTCTATGATTTTTTTCTTATTGTAATCTATGTCACCTGTTTTTAGGCCACTTGCCATTAATCTATATTTCATAAAAACTACCTAATGAAGTTTGTTGCGATTTTTGCTTCATATTCCGGTAAATCAATACCAGCTTTTTTACCTGCTTCAATGCATTTTAAAAGCCAAGCCATATTTCTAGCTAGTGTACGCATTGTTTGTAAACCTTCTTCATCTTTTAGAGCTTCTTCACGAGTATTTCCATGAATTTGATTCCAATATTGTGAAGTAACTACTGGCATATTACACATCTCAAAATATTTATTTAAACGGTCATATGAAGCTGTTGCTCCACCTCTTCTACATGAAACAACACTACTACTTGGTTTACATTTCATTTTTGATGCAGAACTATAGAATAATCTATCCATAAATGAAGTTAATTGTCCACATGGGCCACCATAATATACTGGTCCACCAAAAATAAATCCATCAAATTCTTCTAGTCTAGCGCTTGTTTTATTCACGACATCATCAAAAATACATTTACCTAATTTACGACATTTCCCACAAGCAATACATCCATGAATTGCTTCATTTCCTAGCCATAATATTTCTGAATCAATCCCTAACTTTGTTAATTCATTTGCACATTCCTCTAACGCTGTAAACGTACAACCTTTTTGATGGGGACTACCATTTACTAATAACACCTTCATATCAATTACTCCTTTACGATCTCCTAAAAACATTATCGTTATCTTGGAAATATTTTGCAATTACGATTATTCTATATATAGAGGTAAAAATTATGGTAACGAAAGAACAACTTTTTGAACTCATTGATAACAGTAAAGAAGAATTTTTAAATTTAGGAAATCAATTATTTGAAGTCCCAGAACTTGGTTTCAAAGAATTTCCTGCTAAAAAAATACTTGTAGAAAAATTTAAAGAATATGGCATCCCTATTGAAGCAGAATACTATGAAACAGGCTTTCAAGTTTCTATCGGTTGTGGAGAACCAAAGATTGGTTTACTTGCAGAATTAGACGCAATTATTGTTCCTCAACATCCTTACGCTAATAATCCTGATCATTGTGCACATGCTTGTGGTCACTCTATGCAATGTACAATTATGACTGATGCATTTATTAATCTAGCTCAGTCTAAAATCACAAATGAATTACCTGGCACAATCACCTTATTCTTTACTCCGGCGGAAGAATTTGTAGATTTAGAATATCGTCGTTCATTAATCAAAGAAGGTAAAATTAAATATCTTAGTGGCAAACAAAACATGTTAGCTGACCATGTATTTGATGATATGGATGTCATTATCCATTGTCATGCGATGGGTGAAGGACATGATCATTTCAATGTAAATTGTTCATTAGCTGGTTTTATTTACAAGAAATTCAATTTTATTGGTGTTGAATCTCATGCTGGAGCTGCACCTCACTTAGGAAAAAATGCATTAAATATGTTTGCTTTATTCCAAAGTGCTATGGGTATGTTAAGAGAAACATATGAGGAACAAGATATGGTGAGATTCCATGGCATTGTGACGCATGGTGGTGAAACAGTAAACTCTATTCCTTCCTTAGTAACTTATGAAGCATATTTAAGATGTAAAAATTGGGATAAGATTACTAAGATTAACGAAGAAATTGAAACAGCAGCTAAGTCTTGTGCTAATGCACTAGGAGGAACATGTGAAATCATCAATACAAATGGATACTTACCTTTTATTCAAGATAAGAATCTAAGTGATGTTGCTTATCAAAATATGCTCTATTTCACAACGGATGAATATATTGGTAAAAATGAATCCTCTATTGCTAGTGGAGATGTAGGAGATATTGCTTGCTTCAAACCTACCATTCAATTTGGTTATGGTGGAATTGAAGGTAGAATCCATGGGGCTAACTTTAAAATTGTAGATAACAACATTGGTTACATTGGACCAGCTAAAATTGTTGTTGGTACCGTTTATGATTTACTTACTCAACCAGAATTAATAAAAAAGATTAAAGCAGAATATAAACCTACTTTAACCTTTGAAGAATATCTAGAATACTTAAAACAATCTGTATAATCTAGCACTGTCAAAACTCATTTTGACAGTTTTTTTATTTCTTTAATACAAAGTTACGAATATCACTAGACATTGCTTTAGCGTTTTCTTCGCCAAGATATGCCATATGACCACTTACATATTCTTTGATTTGTACACGATTTAAATCTAAATCTGATTGATTCACAACATAGTGTACGCCTCCTGGAACAGTACACATATCTAGTAAACCATTAACAAATAAGATACGCATATCTCTATTTCTTCTTTGCGCATTTTCTAGACTTGCAAGTGTTGTGTGTCTACCATGTCTATTCCATTCTTTATTGATTTCACAATTGATTAATGGATAAGCTTTCTTTGGTAAATCATAACGTTCACTTAATAGTTCCATACCTTGAATAAACATAGTTGAATATTGTCCCATTGCTGGATCTTCAGATAATACATCAATCATATTTGGACTAGGATAATCTTGCACTTTACCTGGTCCATCCATCAAATAACGACCATCATAGTAACCAATTGACTTATTTGGGATAGTCTCATTTAAGAATTCTTTCATTGTATATAACAAATGATGATCTATTAATTTCTGTTCATCCATGCCAATTAATTCATGGAGTTTACGCGCAACTTCTTTCTTTTCTTTTAAAGGTAGAGCGTTACCAATAAATAATGCACGATGATAATCAGGCGCAAAATCTAATGCCTTTTTTGCATATTCATATACATCTTTATTTGTATGATATGCATAAGCTGCAGCACAACATTCTAGATTTAATACTGCTTGTTCAACTGGTTGATCAAGCCACTTATCAAATGGTGTTTTACTTACAACTGAACCTAGTAAAATAATGCCATCTAATGATATTCCGACAAGTCTTCCTGTAGATTGAATACTACCACCTATTAAAGCATCTAATAAAGCCGGTCCACGAACTGTACCATAGCTTTCACCCATAAAGTATGTTGGTCGATTTGTTAAACGATGTTCTATACGCCATCTTTCGATAAATCTAGCAACAGCACAAGCATCACCATCTACCGAAGCATAGTCTTCTTTATGTTCTTTATTGATATAAGAATATCCTGCTCCAGGAGGATCAATAAAAATTAAATCTGCGACATCAATTAATGTATTCGGATTATCTTCTAATGTAAAAGGAGCACTCATTGGTGGTTCTAAGTCATTATCCATATGGATTCTCTTTGGTGCACAAAATCCAATATGTAACCACACTACACCAGATCCTGGTCCACCATTAGTAAAGAAGATTACGGGACGATTTTCTCCTTTACCTACATACGAATAAGCAGTTACTTCTGTACCATCTTCGAAAATTCCTTTTTCATAGGAAAAAGTATAACTAATCTTCTTTTTGTTTAACTTAATTGAATCTTCTTGTGATTGAACAATTTCATACTTTTCAATTTCCATAGTCTCATCCTTTCGCTACAACTTGTGTTAACTTAATTCTACTCTCTAATTCTCTTGCGGATATTCTGAGTGCACCATGTGCTAAAGCAGCGTTTTGAATCAAATTATCACTTGTCGCTACACTAATACTATAATCTTTTCTTAAATCGTTGGATGCTTTTTCAATATAGCTATCTGCAGATTGTCCGCTTCTTGTATAAATAACACTCATATTCTTTCCTTTTTGAAAAGAACTACCAGGATTATCTTTTACTTTATAGCCATCAAAAACTAATATCACTTTACTATTTACATATGCTTGATAGTTATAAATGATATCGATGAGCTTTTCTCTTGCGGTAGTAATATCACTTCTACCAATTTCATTTAATTCATCCCAAGAAAAAATCATATTGTACCCATCAACGATCAAACAACTAGGTTTAATTGGTTCAAGTTTTTTCTTTTCAACTTTTTCTTCTTCCTTTTTCTTTGGGGGTTGCTTGTTACTGTTACGATTATTACCACCAGCAGATTCCAATATATTCTTTAAGTCTTTTTCTTCTACTTTTATCTTTTCGTTCATTAAACGTTCAGGATTTTTATTTTCTCTAATTTCGATATGCATATGTTCATCTGACTCGTACCAAGGCACAAAGAATCCTGAACCATGTTCACAAAATACTGATCCTGAAGGATTTCTTAAATCACTATCTGCATCATATCCTATTTCTTTTACGAGTTCTTCTTGCGATACACTAGGGAAATATTCTGTCTTTTGATAAGAGAACTTTCCTCTACCTTTTGTATAAGCCACAACTTCATTCTGGTAATTCATTAATAATCTAACTGGACCTTTACCACTTAGAATAATCGTTTCTTTACCTTCATCGATGATTTCTGTTGTGCATTCTCTTTTTTCTAAATCAAATAGTGCTCGACTCATATAATCTCTAGGAACTTCTAATTCAAAGAAATAATATGGTTCTAATAAGACACACTCTGTTTTCATTAAACCTTGACGAACAGCACGTTTACTCGCTTCACGGAAATCACCACTTTCTGTATGTTTCAAATTACCTTTACCCGCTAATACCGTAATCTTTACATCTGTTAATAAAGATCCTGTTAATACTCCACGATGCTTAACCATCGTTAAGGAAGATAAAATCATTCTTAACCAATTAGGGGAAATCGAATCTCTTGAACAAGCATTACATATTTCTATACCACTACCATGAGGTAATGGTTCTAAACGAACATGCACCTCTGCGTAATGTCTTAAAGGTTCAAAGTGTCCTCTACCTACAACTTCTTTTGCGATAGTTTCTTTATAGACGATTTTTCCTTCTGTAAAAGTCACATATACACCACAAGCTTGTGCAATTCTTTTTTGTAAGATTTCCATCTGCATTTCACCCATGATTCTGATATGTATTTTCTTTGTTAGAGAATCAATCGATATTTGTAATTCTGGATCTTGTTCAGCTAATTTCTTGCATGTTTCACTTAACTCTAAAATATTTGCATCACGAGGATAAACAAGTTCATAATCCATTACAGGTGTAAGTAGTGATTTTTCATGATCTTTCTCATTTCCCATACCACTTCCTGCTTCAAAGGCAGTTAATCCTTTTAAAGCACAAATATCCCCAGCAAATACTTCATCTCTTAATTCATAAGAAGTACCATTATATATTCGTATTTGATCGACTTTTTCTTCTCCGATTTTTTCTTTTACTTTTAGTGATCCACCTGTCACTTTAATATGTGTTAATCGTGTTTTATCACTAGCTTCATTTACTTTAAATACAATTGCCCCAAACTCTTCACCATATTCTTTTTGCAAAGAACTAGAACAAATTGTATCTAATAGTTTTTCAATGCCTTGTAGTTTTAAAGCACTACCAAATACACATGGGAATACTTTTCTTTCAAATACTGCTTGTTGAATATGTTCTTGTTTAATTGTATTTGTAGATAAATATTCATCTAGTAAAGCATCAGAACACATCGCAATCTTTTCATTTAAGTCATCACCTTCAAAGTGAATACAATGTTCAGAAAAATGCTTTGTGAGATTATCCATTAATTCTTCTTTTGTGTGATAAGCAATGTCCATCTTATTTACAAAAATAATCGTTGGAATATGATAATGTTCTAAACATTTCCAAATGGTTTCCGAATGACTTTGTACTCCATCTTGCCCATTAATCAGAATTACAGCTAAATCTAATGCTTGTAAGCTTCTTTCCATCTCACTAGAAAAATCTACATGTCCTGGTGTATCAATGACATATATTTCCGTATCATTCCACGTAAAATACGCTTCCTTCGTGTAGATCGTTATGCCATGATTTCTCTCTTCTTCATCATAGTCAAGAAAGGCATCACGATGATCGACGCGCCCTAGTTTCTTTAATTTTCCCGCTGTATATAGCATTGCTTCGATACATGTCGTCTTACCTGCATCTACATGGGCTAATATACCTATTACTATCTTTTTCATTTTTGATTTTCTTTCATTAAATCTAAGAATTTTTGTAATTCTTCTTTACCACTTTGGTATTCATGCATATCCATTTCTGGGAATGCCTTCATTAAACGAACAACAGCTTTCTTTCTTGTCGCAATATTGTCTCTTGTGGCTTGAATTGTTTTTTCGTAATACTCTTTCTTCATGAGTAAATCGTCTTTTACTTTTTCTTTCGCTAGTTCACTTTGTATTTGTGATTCTTCTATTCTTTGGCTTGTCTTAATAGCACTTTCACCAACTCTTGTACTAATCGCATCACTAACGACTCTTAATGAAGCTTTTGTTTCTTCTAATTGTTTAATTTCTTTATTTAAGCCAATAATTTCAGTAACTGTTACAACTAAATCAACAAAGTAAATACTATATAATATCGCTAATATCCACCAACCAAATTTAGATGGAATTAAATTTACCGAGAATTTTTGTACTAAAGGATGAATGACGTGCATGATAAATACAACACCTATTCCCCATATAATTGAAAACTTCAAACAAATATAACCACGTAGATTGTATTTTTCTTTGCTGTAATCCCACCATTTTGTATGAAACAACTTATCTAGCGTCCAACCGCCAAATAATTCAATAGCAGTAGAAAATACTACACCTATAGCAAATAAGAATAGTCCACTAGCTTCTTGTAAATCACCGATATCGATATAGTCAAAGAATAATAGTACTGCGACCATACCAAATCCATATATTGGACATACTGGCCCATTTAAAAATCCTCTATTGATGATTTTCCCCTTCTTTAATGCTTGATAGATTACTTCTACAATCCATCCCACAAAAGAATAGATTACAAAATAAGAAGCTATTGCATAGTAATTCAAACTCATTGTTTTTCCCTTTCATTTAATATCGCTAGTAATTTTTGTTCTATATCACAATCATTTTTGATAGAACCTTGCGCAAAATAATCTTTTCCTCCACCTTTACCTAGTAAAGTAGCATTAATTCTTTTGCTTAAACCATTTACTTTTTCAGTATTACTAGCTAATAAGTAAAGACTAGTATCTTCATCTTTTTTACTAATCACGCATACAACACTAGCTTTATCCACTAATTTATTAACATATTCCCTTAAGCTTTGCATAGAAAAAGGAGTATCCAATATGTCTAAAATGTAGTCACATGTCCCAAAATGATTTACTCTTTCATTTAAATAAAGATTTGCTAGTTCTACATATTGTTTCTGTAAATTCCTGAATTCTTCATTTTGTTTTGTGACCGCTTGAGCTACACCATCAGGTTTACTAGAGAACATTTGGTATAGCAATGTATTTTGTTCGTGTTTCATCGCATAATCTTGTAAAGCACGATTACCACACTTCATTTCTATTCTTGTACCATTTTTATGTTTCTCAAAGCTTAATATCTTGATTAAATTAACTTCAGCAGTTGTTTTTACATGTGTTCCACAACATGCACATATATCTACATCTTTAATAGAGATAATTCTTACTTTACCAGTTAATTCTTTTTTAGATCGAAATTCTAAATGTTCTAATTCTTCTACACTAGGATAAGTTTCTACTACAGGTAGATTTTGATGAATTACATCATTGATTGTTTGTTCGATTACATCAATATTTTCTTTTGTTAAAACACCATCATAGTCTGCTTGTATTTTTTCTTCATCCATGTGGAAACCAACATTTTCATAACCAAATAATTTATGAATGATACCTGAAAGAATATGTTCTCCCGTATGATTTTGCATATGATCAAATCTTCTATTCCAATCTAATATAAGATGAACACTTTCTCCAATTTCTAATGCGTGATCAACATAATGGACAATTTCATCATTTTCTCTTTTTACATTTAAAACTTTTGCGTCATTGATTAATCCTAAATCTGATGATTGACCACCACCTTCAGGATAAAAAATCGTTTCTTCTAATATCACTTTATATAAATCTTTTTCTTTAATACAACTAACTACTTTTGTATTAGCTTCTTTTTGATAAGCATTTTGATAAAATAATTCGTTCTGATTAAACATATCGCCACCACTGTATTTGTACCTTTTTATTCCATAATGATATGATACTTTATGTATAAAGAGGTATAAAAAATGAACATTAAAAATAAACTCGACCCTAAATATACAAAGATATCTTTATATGTCATCGGTACAACCGCTGCCATTTTTATTTTATATCGTTTATCTTTAAATTTAGGTAATGTACTTAACGCTATAGGAAATTGGTTAGATTGGATATTTACTTTATTAACTCCTGTATTCTGGGGATTTATGTTAGCGTATTTATTAAAACCAGCAGTTGATAAAATCGAAGCAAAGCTTTCTACTTTACCTTTCTATCAAAAGAAAAAGAAAAGTCCAAGATCACTAGCTGTATCCATTACATTCTTAATTATTGTCATTTTATTAGTCATTGGTTTAAGTTTACTTGTTTCATCTTTAACGAATCAAATTAAAGTAGCCGATGCGGATTCATTAATTCAACTTGTTAACTACGCATCTCAATCACTACAATCCTTCTATAAAGCTTTATTAAACAGCTTAGATTCATTAAATATTGATTCTCAAGCATTACAAGAATATATCAACAAAATTGGAAATATCTTAGCAAATAGTATTGCTGGAGTAGGAAATAATTTAGTAGTGAGTGCGCAAAATATTTCTTCATTTATTACTAACTTATTATTTACAATCATCTTCTCCATCTATTTCTTAAATGATGGTAAACGAATTCATTCTTATTGGGATAAATTCGCTAATGTTGTTTTCTCTAAAAAAGTAAGAAGTGTTTGGGCCTTTATCACAAAAGAAGCAGATAGAGTATTCTCGGGTTATATTCGTGGTCAAATGATTGATGCGTTTGTCATGTTTATTGTGATTAGTGTGACACTTTCTATCGTTGGTGTAAAATATGCCTTCATTATTGGCGCACTTGCTGGATTTGGTAACTTAATTCCTTATGTTGGTCCATTTATTGCCTATGGTTCTACAATTGTTGTGACACTTGTATCTGGTGATTTTAAAACAATGGTCATTGCCTATATCGCATTATTTATCGTACAAACAATCGATGGTAATATCATCAATCCTAAACTACTTGGTAATAATGTAGATGTTCACCCAATGTTAGTCGTTATCTCACTTATTATTGGACAAGCTGCTTTTGGTTTATTAGGCATGTTATTTGCTGTACCAGTAGCCGCATTATGCAAAGTATTATTTGAAGAAATCATGGGTTA
>CAVCUC010000035.1:0-8055 GCA_963605225.1 bacterium | reverse complement strand
GGTTGATGAAAATTCAGGTCTAAATTCAGGTTTATATCCTGGAAGCATTTCTGTTTCACTAACAATCTTTTTTAAACCACTTCCTCGTCTTTCCATATATTTCATTCGATGAAATAAGTCAGCAATTACAGGATTTCTACGCATCGAACGCATATTATAAATATCACATTCTTGGATTAAGCCACCTGTAAACATACCACCTGGAGAAGCTATTTCTAAACGATCATCAAACATATCAATGTGAATCTCGCTACCAAGGACTATATAATCGCGGTGAATTAGCGCATTAACAATCGCTTCTGTTATAGCACGTTCAGCATAATCTGGTTTATCTACTCTATATTGTGCTTCCTTAGCAAATCTTACTTTTGAATTATTTTTAACAAAATCACTAGCACTCTTTAATAGATAAATTAAATTTCCTTCATATTCTTTATCATCCAGTGCATCATCAAAAATAGACCCTTTTTCTAATCCATTCCATCTCGTACAAAATATACGGGAATTGTACACTATATGTTGATCAGTCAAAAGTTTACCAGCGTTAGTTAGAAAGCCATTTTTATCAGCTAAGCCAAAAGAAACATAATCAGAAGGCTCAAAATGAAGACCAGTTCTTTCTAGATAAGTCGCTTCTAGAAGTGTAAAACTGTAATCTTTCTTTAAAGCATCTGTCACAAGTGTATCAAATGATTGATTCGTTCCTTTTAGAATTAATTCGTTAACAATATAATCTGGAGCAATTACACTCTCATTTCCAACACGAACATACGCTTCCATCACACCATCCGCTTTGTAATAATAAGGTGTAGAACGACCTGATGAAATTTCTAAAGCTAATAAATTTTTATTTTCTTCTACAAATGGTTTTAGATTGAATTGGGGTAGTGGTGTTATGCGTTCTTTAATTAAACGACTAATTGCTTCAGCATCACTTTGCACATTTGATAGCCCAATTGGTTCTTTATCGTCTGAAATACCAAAAAATAAAGTTCCACCAATACCGTTAGAAAATGCACTAACACTTTTTAACCAACTTTTAGGTTTCTTTACTTCAAGAGCAACTTTAAAGTCGCATTCAGTTGCTTCAGCAATTAATTTTTCAATCATTATGAATACCTCTCCTTTCTGATTATGCATTGTTTGCTTATATTATACTTGGCCTATAAAGCTGTTTCAATTTATTGAAATATGTATAAAAACTCCTTTTTCATACTAGTTAAGTCACTAGTTATGCAAAAGGAGTGTAGTAGCATAAATCAGAAATTAGATGCTTTCTTATCGTTTTAATCCATTTTTCTCATTGCGTAAGCTTTTACTTCACCTACTTTTATTGGATCACTCTTAATAGCTTTAGAAATATCTGTATAATTATCAATTAATGTATATTGTATTGATCTCCAATTCTTTTCTAAGCCATGAGAATACATGAAATCTTCTACTGCTGTAGTCATTTCAGAACTATATGAGATATAGATGTTAGGTGAAGTATCATCCAAATAATTCCATCCTGATATAACATCTCTATCTTTTGGTAAAGCATCCTTATATAGCAAGCTTAGATATTGCCGTTCTGGAATACTTCCTCCATAAAAAGATGTGTTTCCAATAAATACATTATTGTTTTCATCACGATACAACAAAATGATATTTTGGAAGCCACTTAAATCTTGTTCAAAACTAATTGTCGTCATTATTTCCTCCATATGATATTGTCTTAAGACAGTTCTTATACCTGTATTATAGCGAATTTTAGCTATAATTTCATACTTTCGTTTTACATAGTTGTAGTATTTATGATTAAATTTGTACTTTTTGTTTTATGGATTTTAAAAGTAAAATAAATTGTTAAAATGGTTTCGAAATACAAAGGAAGGTATGTATATGGTATTCGATAAAACTGAAGAACAATGGAAAGAAGTCGGTGGTTATTGGACTTCAAAAGAAATCTATCAACAACCAGAAACTTGGTTAAAAACATTCAATCAAGTTAAAGCTGAAAAAGATGCAATTAAAGCACTTATTTCAAAAGTAACTAGCAATGATGATTATGACATTATCTTAACAGGTGCCGGAACAAGTGAATTCGTTGGTAACTCAACATTCCCTTATTTATCCCCATTAAATAACTTCAAAGTAAAATCATATGGAACAACAGATATCGTTGCTTGCCCTGAAGATTATATTTCTAGAACAAAGCCAACATTAATGATTTCATTTGGACGTTCTGGTAATTCTCCAGAATCAGTTGCAGCAGTAGAAGCTGCAAATGTTGTTTGCGAAAATATTCATCATTTATTTATTACATGTAACCATGATGGTGCATTATCTAAATATGCTGAAGGAAAAGAAAATTGTTATGCAATTAACTTAACTCCTGAAACACATGATCAATCTTTTGCAATGACATCATCTTATTCAAATATGTATCTAGCTGTTGTTTTATCTTTCTTAACAGATAAGCTAGATGAAATTGAAGCTACTGTAAAAGAAATCAGTGCAAACACAGCTAAATTCCATGAAACAACTTACGCTACTGCTAAACAAATCGTAGATGAATTTGATTTCCAAAGAATTGTTTACCTTGGTTCAAACTGCTTAAAAGGTGTTTCTCAAGAATCAGCACTTAAGATTTGTGAATTAACAGCTGGTCAAATCATGACAACATTTGATACAACTATGGGCTTTAGACATGGTCCAAAATCAGTAGTATGCCCAGGTTCATTACAAGTTGTATATTTATCTGATGACCCTTACACAAGACAATATGATATTGATATTGTAAAAGAAATGGCTCCTGAAAGAAGTGGCAATAAGATTGTTGTCGTATCAGGTTATGATGATCCAAGTGTTAAAGATTTAGGTGATTACTATATTACATTTAACAATGAGCATAAATACAACAATGTATTCTTAGGTTTAGAATATGTTAACTTTGCTCAACTAGTTGCCGTATATAAATCATTAAAGACAGGTGTTCGTCCTGATACACCATGTCCATCAGGAAAAGTAAATAGAGTTGTTAAGGGTGTAAATATTTACCCATATAGCAAATAGGAGAAGAAAATGATAGGTTTAATTGTTACAGGTCACGGTCATTTTGCGACTGGTTTAACGAGTTCAATTGATTTAATTGCTGGTCCACAAGAAAATTATGTCGCTGTTGATTTTGATGGTGAAGGAACTGATAAATTAGAAGCTGATTTAAAAGCTGCTGTAGAAAAACTAAGTAATTGTAATGGAATTATTGTATTCTCAGATTTAGCAGGTGGTTCTCCATTTAAGACAGCAGTTCTTGTTACTAGTGCATGCACAAACGTAAAAGTACTAGCAGGAACAAACTTACCAATGTTATGTGAGATTGCTATGGCTAGAACTATGATTGATGATCTAGATACATTAGTATCTTCAGCATTAAATACTGGTAAAGATGGTGTAGTACAATTTGAAATGCCACCAGTAGATGATGAACCAAGCCTTGATGATGAAGGCATCTAAAATTAACTAAAAAAAAGAATGGAATGTATTAGCAATTGTTAAGACATTCCATTTTTTATTATCTATTCTTTTATTTTGTTTTATTCCCCTATTGATTTAGCATAGGAAGTTGGTGTAACACCATATTTTTCTTTAAACACTCTAGAAAAATAATGTATAGAAGAGAATCCACAAATCCTAGATATTTCTGATATAGAATAAGCTGATTCTTTTATCATATATTTTGCTTTAGCAAACTTTAAGTCTGATATATATTGCTTTGGTGAAACATTTAAGTTTTTCGCAAATAATGTTTGAAGTGAAGATCTAGATAAAGAGAAATGATGACAAATATCTTCAACATTAATATCAGAATAAATATTTTCTTGAATATATAATGCAATTTCGTCTAATAATTCATTGTCATACTTTTGTTGCATCTTCGTATTCAATGGTTGATTTGCTACATTTTCTTCAGTATGTGCAAGTATTGTCACAATAAAAGTTTGGATAAGTGAAGTTAAAATATCTCCCAAATATTCATTTTTAACATTACCTGTTTTACTAAACAGCATTAAAATATCAGCTTCTTTTTGTCCCATTTTTAGAACTTTATTTTTTAGTTTACTTGCTTCTTCATCCGAAATATCCATATCAAATATGACTGTTAAATATGAACAAGCCCCATCTGTTCTTTGATCATGTCTTTGTCCTGGTGCATAGAATACTAATTCTTGAGCATGAACAACATATTCTTCATCCTCAATACTAGTAAGTAATGTGCCATCATCAACATATGTTAATTCCCAAAATTGATGTGCTTCTCCAGGGAATACATATTTAGGTGCACGTACTAAGTAGTAGTCTCCTAATATTTCTTTCACATGTATTGTAGATACTAAAGAATCTACTTTAACAACATCATTTAATTTATATTTTCTACCACCATAGTTTCCTGCTATTTCTAGTAATGCTTCACTTGATATAGATAAGAAACGATAGTACAAGCCTTTATTAATCCTACAAATACGGTGAATGACAAATTTTTGTGGCGGAACATTTAAATCATTTGTAATTGCAATAACAGCGATTCCTTCTTTAAAACGGAAGAATAAATCAGTCGTTGTCTTATACATAAAATCTGTTTCTTTATCGGTAACAGTTAAATAGAAACGATTTTCGTCATAATCATTTCTATAAGTCGTTTCTGTAAAGATTTCCCCATATTGTTGGAACTCAATATTTGTTGTTTTCTTGAAAATTGCCATATACATATTGTATACTTTTTTTAACCAAATGGCTTGGCTTTGTATTTTGAAATACTAAAAATGTTAAAAATTGTGGGAAAAGTTTGTCAATTTTAGGTAAAAGTTACCAAATTATGTGAAAAGATGTTAAAAACTACAACTAGACCACTAAAAAACAACAAGATATGTAAACGATTTCAATATACAATTTAAACGTCGGGAAGGAATTATATTCCCCGGAAAGAAAGAAGGTATATTTTATGCCAAACATTGTTTTAACAAGAATTGACAACCGTCTGATTCATGGACAGGTTGCCACACAATGGACAAGTACAGTAGGTGCAAACTTACTACTTGTAGCTAATGATGCAGTAGCTAATGATGCTATGCGTCAAGGCTTAATGAAAATGGCTTGTCCAGCTCAAGCGCAAACAAGATTTTTCTCACTAGAAAAAACTTGTGCCATCATTGGCAAGGCTTCTCCATCGCAACACATTGCAATCATTTGTGAAACACCACAAGATGTTCTAGCCTTAGTTGAAGGTGGCGTTCCTATTAAATCTGTAAACATCGGTAACATGCACATGTCAGAAGGAAAACGTCAAGTTGCTACTTCTGTTGCTGTAGATGACGCTGATGTTGCAGCATTCAGACGTCTTCAAGAATTGGGAGTTGAATTATATATTCAAAGAACTCCTTCAATTGCAAAAGAAGACATTAACAAATTATTCCAATAAAAATTTGAAAGGAAAACAAACATGGAAGTAGTTCAAATTATCTTATTGGCAGTTGCAACATTTATCTTTGCAATCGACCAATATTCTTTAACTGAAGTATTATACCGTCCAATGGTTGCTTGCCCTATCATCGGTCTTATCTTAGGCGATGTTAAAGTTGGTTTAGCAATTGGTGGTACATACGAACTTATGATGATTGGTAACATGCCAGTCGGCGGTGCTCAGCCTCCTAACTCAGTAGTTGGTGCTGTTGTTGCTATGATCTTTGCTTGCAAAGCAAACATGGACGTAGATACAGCATTAGGTACAGCTGTTATCTTCTCATTATTTGGTCAATATATCGTTACATTAGTATTCACAGCTATGTCAGGTTTCATGGCTACTGCTGATAAGGCAGCTGAAGAAGCTAACCCAGCTGGTATTACTAAAGTCAATGTTATTTCTTGTTGCTTATTAGGTGGTCTATTTGCTTTAATCGCAATTCTAGCTTATGTTGGTGGGGTTGCATTATCTGAACCACTACAACAATTATCTGATAACGCTAGCTGGTTAATGGGTGGCTTCTCAGCAGCTGGTGGTATGATGAGATACGTCGGATTCGCTGTTCTATTAAAGATTATGCTTGCAAACGACATGTGGGGTATGTACTTTGCTGGTTTCGCTGCAGCTGCATTATTTGGAAATGTAGCAGCTACATCTGGAGCTACTCTAGTATTAGTAGCATTCATCGGTATTGCAATTGCTATGTATGATTACAATACAAATATTAAGTTAGGAGAAACAGGAGGTTCATCAGATGGCATCTAATGTAACTAATTATAAGGACACTACACCTGCTGCAGCTTTAGACAAAGCTACATTAAATAAGATTGCTTGGAGATCTTGTATGTTACAAGCTTCATTCAACTATGAAAGAATGCAGGCTGCTGGTTGGGAATGGACAATCCTTCCTGGTCTAGAAAAAATTCATACAAACAAAGAAGATTTAGCTGCATCAATGGGTCACAACCTTGAATTCTTCAACACTCACCCATTCTTCGTAACTCTTGTTTGTGGTATCGTTCTATCATTAGAACAAAATAAAGCTGACATCAATACAATTCGTGCCGTAAGAACTGCTTGTGCAGGTCCATTAGGTGGTATTGGTGACGCATTATTCTGGTTCACACTAGTTCCTATTACAGCTGGTATTACAGCTAACTTAGCTATCAGCGGAAGCTTATTAGGACCTATTCTATACTTCGTTATTCTATTTGGTGCTCAAATGGCATTACGTATCTGGTTAATGCGTTGGTCATATAACTTAGGTACAACTGCTGTTACAACATTAACTGCTCACGCTACTGAATTCACACATGCTGCTAGTATGTTAGGTGTATTCGTTGTAGGTGCATTAACATGTAACTATGGTGCTACAACTCTTGGAATCGTTATCCCTAACGGTGAAGCTACTATCGATATCCAAGGCTTATTAGACGGTATCTTACCTGCTCTAGTACCATTACTATTAACATTAATGTGCTACTTCTTAATCAAGAAAAAGGGTTGGACAGCTACAAAGTGCATCGGCTTACTATTAGTATTAGGTATCGTTGGATGTATCTTCGGTATTTGGGGTGGATCTTATACATCTCTAGTATCTGTTCCTTGGCACGCATAAGAAAAACATTTATTAAAAGCTTTCTTTCCGATAAAATTATAGAGTGTGTGATTCTTCACACACTCTTATCTTATTATTAAGCAAAGGACTATTTATGAAGTATACAATTATAGCCATAGTTGTTGTATTAGCGATGGTTGTCGCTATTGTAATAGCTATATTAAAAAAGAAACAAGCACAAAAGATTATTAACGCTATCGAAGCTAGTGATCACAAGCAATTTGAAGCATTATTAGAAACAAAACTAACAAACTTTTTGTTTCCAGCAATGTATCTAGATTCTTTACGATTAAATGAAGCAATGATTCGTAATGATGTAAATGATATCGATAAGATTCTAGACCGTTTATCTCGTGCTAGATTATCTGAAAATGATAAAGAAAAGATTTACGTACAAGCTTATAACTATTATTTATCTACAAAGAGTTATAAGAAATGTGGTATCTGGTATGAAAAGATTCAAACGCTTAAAAATGATCGTTTAGTTTCTGAAATCAGTAAATCTTATGATATTTATGTTGAAAAAGGATATAAATATCTTGATGAAATGCTTGAAGAATTAAATGATATTGAGCCTAGTAATCGTGGTGTAAATGAATTCCTTATCTCTTTAATGTATAAAAATAAAGGAGATAAAGAAAACGGCCAGAAATACGAAAAACTATCTCAACAGCATCTAGCTGAATATGATGAAACACACAAAAAAACTGAAGCATAGAAACTTCAGTTTTTTATTTGATTTAGAATAACTCTTTTTGATGCGTTGCGTATAAATACTCATCAACAGTATTACCAATTCTATCTAGAATTAATTCTTTAGGATCATTCTTTAATGAGCCTTCTCTTACTTTAGTATATTGAATTGGCATAAATTGTGATAATAGATTTAATGGGCAACCATCTTTTAAGTGTTCTAGCATTGTTTGAATAGCTT
>CAVCUC010000034.1:0-23424 GCA_963605225.1 bacterium | reverse complement strand
GTACCACAGGTATTTACCGCCAAGTGTAGTGAACCACAAGCTGTTATCCGTGAGGGTATGAGTGAAGGAAGTGGCTAACAAATCTTTTGAACTTACGAATAGAAACTTGATATAAGGCTAAATGGTGGATGAGGTTGCAGAACAAATCAAAGTCCAAAAGTTTTAGCTATACAAAAAGCGGATAGACCCGGTTTAATCAATCCGTTCGAATACTATCTAAGATAGTTGTGATAACAATACAAATGTAGCGTCGTATACGGAACCGTACGTACGGTGCAATGAGAGGGTCGAAGTAAATTAATTGATTTACTTCACTCTACTTTACCAAATGATACATGCATGCATGAATGATTTGGTAAATATTTGGAAAAATGTGCAAAATTTCTTCTAAAAACTCAGAAAAATGTGTGAAAAGTAACAGAAAAAACACGGAAAAATGTGCGATAATTAGTTTGAAAGTAGAGAAAAATGTGTTTATATGTACAGAAAAGCGTTAGAAGATTTAAAAAAATGGAAAGATAGTGAAGATAGAAAACCACTTGTACTAAAAGGTGCACGACAAGTAGGTAAGACTTGGTTAATGAAAGAGTTTGGAAATACATATAAAAATGGTTATGTTTATTTTAACTTTGATGAAGATGATGACTTGAAATCTATTTTTGAAGTAAACAAAAAACCAGAAAGAATAATAGAATTATTATCATTTATTGCTGAGAAAAAGATTGAACCTTTTAATACATTAATTATATTTGATGAAATACAAGAATGTTCTAGTGCTTTAAATGCTTTAAAATATTTCAATGAGAAATGTAATGATTATCATATAATCGCTGCTGGAAGTTTGCTTGGAACATTACTTGCGGAACCTAAGTCATATCCTGCTGGAAAAGTAAACATTTTGAATATTTATCCACTTAATTTTGAAGAATTCTTAGAGGCTACAGATGCATCATTATTTACTTATTACAAAGAAATTAAGAAGGATCAAGTAATAGAAGAAATTTTCCATAACAAGTTGCTTGATGCATATAATTACTATTTGATTATTGGAGGTATGCCTGAATGTGTATCTTCATGGGTAAAAGATAAAGATCCAGAAAAAATAAAAAGAATACAAAGTGAACTAATTCAAATATATGAAAATGATTTTTCGAAGCATAATGGTAAAGTGAATAGTGGAAGATTATTAATGGTCTTTAGAAGTATAGTTACACAATTATCTAAAGCCAATGAAAAGTTTATTTATGGTGCTGTTCGTGAAGGTGGTAGAGCGAGGGATTTTGAAGAAGCTATAGAATGGTTGGTTTCAGCTGGAATGTTAAATAGAATCTATAACGTTTCAAAAATAGAACATCCATTACCAGCTTTTGATAAACTAGATTATTTTAAATTGTTTTTATTTGATACAGGGCTATTAAAACAAATGGCTGGTGTAGACAATAGTGCAATATTATTGAAGATGAATTATCAATTTAAGGGTGCTTTAACAGAAAACTATGTTTTACAGCAATTAAAAGGCCAATTTGATGTGGAACCTCGATACTATGCGGATAAAAATAGTGAGTTAGACTTTTTAATTCAATATGGAACAGATATTATACCGATAGAAGTTAAAGCAGGTAATGATAAAATAGCTCCTTCGTTTAAAAAATATATCGCTGAAAAACATCCAAAATATGCAATTAGATTATCTAAGATGGGATATCGTAAAGATGGAGAAGTGACGAATATTCCATTATACTTAGTCGATAAATTAAAAGAACTAATATAGTAGTAAGAAAAAAACCGGACAACCGGTTTTTAGTTTTCATAGATAGGATATTTGTTACATAGTGCAATAACACGTTGTTGTATAGCATCATGTGAAGCTTCAAAGTCGAATGCAGCTAGATGAATTAAATCTGCGATTTCTTTCATATCTTCTTCCTTCATGCCACGTGTTGTGACTGCTGGAGTACCAATTCTTACGCCAGAAGTAACAAATGGACTACGAGGATCATTAGGTACAGCATTCTTATTTAAAGTGATATACACTTCATCACAACGATTCTGTAACTCTTTGCCTGTAATATCTGTATCTGCTAAGTTTACTAGCATTAAATGGTTATCTGTACCACCTGTAACTAACTTAAAGCCTTTATTTACTAGAGCATCTGCTAAAGCTTTAGCATTCTTTACGATTTGTGTTTGATAATCTTTAAATTCAGGCTTTAAAGCTTCATTTAAGCAGATTGCTTTAGCTGCGATGATATGTTCTAGTGGTCCACCTTGAGTTCCAGGGAAAATGGCTTTATTGAAGTTATATTTATCATTTGCTTCAGCAGTTGCTAGTATCATACCACCACGAGGTCCTCTTAGAGTCTTATGAGTAGTAGTTGTAACAACATCAGCGTAAGGAATAGGGCTAGGATGTAATCCTGTTGCAACTAATCCTGCAATATGAGCCATATCAACCATTAATACAGCACCAACTTCATCAGCGATTTCTCTAAATTTCTTAAAATCAATTGTTCTAGGATATGCACTAGCACCAGCTACAATTAGTTTTGGTTTACATTCTTTAGCAATCCTTAACACTTCATCATAATCGATATAACCATTACTATCTGTACCATAAGGAACAGCGTTAAAGTACTTTCCTGAGAAATTGACTGGGGAACCATGAGTTAAGTGACCACCAGTATCTAGGCTCATTCCCATAAATGTATCACCTGGTTTTAGAATGGCAAAGAATGCGGCCATATTTGCTTGTGCGCCAGAATGGGGTTGAACATTGGCGTATTCAGCATTAAACAACTTTTTAGCTCTTTCTATCGCGATATGTTCAATGTCATCTACATTTTCACAACCACCATAATATCTTTTTGTAGGATAACCTTCAGCGTATTTATTTGTTAGAATAGAACCCATTGCATAAAGAACTGAGGAGGAGACGATGTTTTCCGAAGCAATAAGTTCGATATTCCTATTTTGACGATCATATTCTTTCTTAATTGCTTTACCTATTTCTTCATCTTCTTGAATCAAATAATCCATCATCTCTGTAATCATATTTTTTTCTCCTTTTTGATATGTAGAAAGTATAATCCAAAGAGAAAAATAAAAAAATAAGTTCTAAGAGATAAATTGTAAAAATTTGCAAAAAATTCTAAAAATATGAAAAAAGTTTCAAAATTAGAACATACATAGATTCTTTATCAAACAACTAGTATACTTATAGCTATGGATAAATTAGATGAAATTGAAGTAAATGCGAGAAAAAATCATGTACCAGTCATGTTAGATGATGGAATGGATTTCTTAGTATCTTATATAACAGAACATACTGAAATTAAAAATATATTAGAGATAGGTACAGCAGTTGGTTTATCAAGTATGAAGATGGCTAAAATTAGAAATACGATACATATCGATACTTTAGAAGTAAATGAACAAATGTACCAAGAAGCGATAAACAATATCAAAGAAAATCATTATGAAGAACAAATATCAGTATATTTATGTGATGGTGTTAAATTTGAAACAGATAAAATATATGATTTGATTTTTGTGGATGCGGCAAAATCACAATATAAAAGATATTTGGAACACTTTATGCCAAATGCAAAAAAAGGAACAGTATTTGTATTTGATAACTTAAATTTTCATGGTATTGTCGATCATCCGGAAATTACACATAATCGTAGTACAAAACAACTTGTTGGGAAAATAAAAAAATTTCGCGAATGGATATTGCAAGAACCTAGGTTCAATACAACATTCTATCGCGAAATTGGAGATGGTATCGCTATTGCAGAAGTGCTTTAGAAGTGACCACTACTATGGGAGAAGCCACCACTATTGACACTTGTTCCGCCTCCTCCTGAGGAATGACCACCTGAATCATGATCATCACGTATACGTCTACGATGTGTTTCTTCACGGATAAATATATCTCTAGGATGTAAGATTTTTGAATTACTTGCTTGGATATATTTAGTAGCTTCAAATTTTCTGCCTTTTGTTTTATGTTTACCAGCCATAATCCAAACAATAATTGCAGAAATAATTGCTGGAATAGCAAATACAAGAGGATTATCTCTATTACTGCTAGAATAACTACTATTAGGATCATAACCTGGTACATCTATTGGTGTACCATTTTTTTCTGCTTCTAATGCATCTGCACTAGAGTAAATAAAGCTTTCAAAAGCACTAGCATAATAACCGTTACTTAAATCAGATAAGAAATCATCAGCGATTTGTTGTTTACCATAATCTGTGAAAGCTCGATTAGCTGTATCACCATAGGCAACAATATCATAGCTTCTATCACTCATCACAATTAATAGCATGACGCCATTTTTTTCTTCACCTAATCCTAAATCTTCATTTTTGAAAAGATATTCAGAATAATCTTCTACATAGGAATAACCATTTTCATAGTTTGCTTTAATACGAACATAGATACCACATTCATATTGCTCGGAATAGCTTTGGGCTAAAGCTTCTAATTCACTTATTTCTGAAGAATCTAACATGCCATAATCATCTTGTATATATACTGACTCAGCACGTAATGGAATAATGATAAATAAAGAAGATAAAGCTAGTAATAATGTTAGGAATAATTTTCTACATTTTTTCATCTTAATCACCTCACATTAGTCCAACAGTCAAATAGAATATAACAATTAGAATTGCAGTAATACATAAATAAGTTAGAAGTAGTTTCTTCTTATCAATCGGTAAATCATCACCAATCATTTTTCCGGTTTGTGCGTTCATGACAAATAAATAGTTCTTATTGTTCCACTTTGTCGCAAGAATCCAAACAGGTAAGAAAGCGTAACTTACGTGACTATTTACTAAGTTCATATCAACATGTTCCGTAACTGAACTAGAGTATTGACTAAGGGAAGCATCTAAAAATGCTTTGGCTGAGTTTTGCATTCTTACAGTAGTTCTCTTCTCATCATCAGAAGAACTTACATCATATTTATCGGCATAGTACCCAGCAAGATAACTCTTTTTGAAAGGAACTAATGCTTTATATTCAAATGGTTCGATAGCGTCCATGAATTCATCTGGCATTTTACTTGCGCCATCTGCAGGCACCTTTTCAAATTGAACTTCACCTTCACGATGTACTTGATAGTGACGTGTTGTTGTGACTTCATAATCACCTTCCATGTGGGAATGAACTATTGTCGCATGATAGTCAGCACTAGCTTGAATTAGACCATCATATAGCCAGAAAGGCACATATAAACCTTTTATTTCATCAATATGATTCTCATTAGAAAATGTTTTTGGTAAGAAAGGCTTATCCTCATAGAATTTTTTTAAACCTTCTATTGCGTCTTCCTTTTTTAATTTAAAAGGAATAATGTAATTTGGTTTTAGAGCACCTTCAAATTGTGTGGCGTTAATAGTTGGGTTATTGCAATATGGACAACTTGTTGCGGCTGTATTGTCATCTACAATGATTTCAGCGCCACAACTTGGGCATCGATAGGCATGCATTGTTGCTATTTCAGCTTCAGTCCATGTTTGTTCTAAGACATCTTTAGAACCTTCTGTTTCTTTTTTGTTATATAAATCTTCAATTTCTGATGGATCATAAGTGGAATCACAATAATCACATTTTAATTTTTGTGTTCCACTATCGAAATGTAGAGGTCCACCACATGCGGGACATTTATAATTCGCTATTGAAGCCATGAATACCTCCTTTTGTATAAACATATGGGCAGCAATTGGCTGCCCATATCATGCGTAATTTTTAAGAATTATAATGGTTTCTTTGTACCACAGTTATTGCAGAAGTTTCCTGAATTGACTGTACCACAACTTGGGCAAGTCCAGTTAGCACTAGGCTTCTTTGTTCCACAATTGTTGCAGAAATTACCTGTATTTTCATTTCCACATTGAGGACATTTCCAAGTATTCGCATTTGCTTGAGCTTGATTAATTGTTGCGGCTTGAGCACCCATATTGAATAATTGACCAGCAGTTGTTCCACCAGCACTTTGTGCCATATTCAATCCAACAAAACCATTCATTGCACCAGAGGCGTTTTTAGCAGCATCTTGCATTGCTTGAGCTTGAGCACCAACTAGTCTTGCGGCAGCCATATTTTGATCTCTTAGTGTACTATCACGTTGTAATTCTTTGATTGTCTTTTCATCTTCTTCATTACCAGTAATGCTAGAAATACCAAATGATACAATTTCAATACCTCTTAGATTCTTCCATTTAGAACTTAATTCTGTATTTAAAATTTCAGCAAGTTCTGTTGTATGAGCTGGAAGAGAGGAGAAACGTACACCAGTATCACCAATCTTAGCAAATGCAGGTTGTAATGCAGTGAGTAATTCTGTTTTTAATTGACTTTCGATTTCTGATACTTGATAAACACTAGCAAAGTTACCACAAACATTTGTATAGAATAATACAGGGTCTGTTACACGAATACTATATTCACCAAAACAACGTACAGAACTATCCATATCTAAGTTGATATTTTTATCTACGATACGGAATGGAATAGGATTTGGAGTGCCATATTTAATTCCAGAAATTTCTTTTGTGTTGAAATAATATACGCGTTGGTCGTTTGCTGTTTGTCCACCAAAAGTGAAACGTTTACCAAATGTTGCGAATGCATTTTTTACGCCATCTGATAAGCTTCCTGTAAATAATGATGGTTCAGTTGAAGAATCATATTTGTATTCACCAGGTTCAGCACAGATATCAACAACTTTACCTTGTTCTACAATTACCATACATTGTCCATCAGCTACAGCAATTACAGAGCCATCAGTAATGATATTATCGCTACCACGGTTTGAACCACCTACTTTTTTCTGTCCTTTAACAGCAAAAGCATTATTAGGAATTGCCTCACAATAGAAATACTCTTTCCATTGATCACGAAGTGTGCTGCTAGCAGCAGTCATTGTTGCTAATATTAGTCCCATATAAACCCTCCTTATTGGCTATATCTTACAAACACAATATATACGAAAAAATGGCATATATCTAGCAGAATATTTGATTTGTAATTCTTATCATTTTTTCGCTTTGATTTGTATTTTTATTGTAGTTGTTTTATTCTATATATGCACTCTCCAATTGGCTAGTTTTTGAGGATTTACAAAAAAATAAAAAATTTTTGTAAAAATTAAAAAAATATGTTGCAAAAAACATTGCAAGCTGATATATTATAGGAGCACGCCTTAATAGCTCAGTCGGCAGAGCGAGCGGCTGTTAACCGCTAGGTCACAGGTTCGAGCCCTGTTTAAGGCGCCATTTAAAAAATTACTTTGCTAGAGATGGCAAAGTTTTTTTATGCTTATCAAGTCTCACATTTAGCATTAAAATAGAACTATGGCAAAAAGGAAAAGAAGAGTAAAAAAGAAAAATGTATTTGGCTTATTTGTTCTTCTTTTCTTTTTGGTGGCGACTTTTATGAATGCATACCATGATTTTTATGAGAATAGAAAGCCAGTGAATACACCAAATGCTGAGGAACAAGATTTGAGATATAGAAATACATATAGCTTTGAAAACTTTAGCCTTGTGGATAATCGTTTACAATACGATAGCGATGAATATACATATGAAACAGGAATAGATGTTAGTGTACATCAAAAAGAAATTGACTTTGAGAAAGTAAAGAATGATGGTATTTCTTTTGTGTATATTCGTGTTGGATATAGAGGATACTCTACTGGAGAACTACATGAAGATGCGTACTTTCAAACAAATATTAGAAATGCGACGAGTGCTGGCTTAAAAGTAGGGGTATATTTCTTCTCACAAGCGATAAATGAGGCGGAAGCGATAGAAGAAGCACAATTTGTATTAAAGTGTATTAAAGATTATAAGCTTGCTTTACCAATTGCTTATGACATGGAATATGTTACAGGGGAAGATCGGATTAAGGATTTAACGTATGAAGAACTAACTGCGTGTGCTAAAGCATTCTCTGATACTATTCGTAGTGCAGGATATGATTCTACAATCTATGAGAGTTCTTCTTGGTTAACTTATTCTATCGATATGACAGCTTTACAAGACTACAATAGTTTTTGGGTTGCGTCTTATCATACAGGTAAAATGCCATATGACTATGTATTTAATATTTGGCAATATACACCATATGGTAAAGTAGATGGCATTGATACAGATGTAGATATGAATATTATGTTAAAAAAGAAGTAGACTAGATATCTACTTCTCCATAAGTTTTTTCAATACATTCAACTTTTGCACTACCTTTAGATATATTTTGTAAATCTATTTCTATAGGTAATTCTTCTAGACAAGAAAAGGAAGAAGTGACTTCATCTCCATATGATGTATCTAAGATTGTGCCATTTTTTCTAAGATAAGATTCTACTTGTCCAACTAAATCATAACGATAAGTAATGTTATAGATAAGTAACGGTACTTCTTCTACTTTAGGAGCGTTTTGTATTGCGGTTGAAGTGCTACTAGAATAGGCACGTATTAATCCACCAGCACCTAATTTAATTCCACCAAAGTAACGTACAACACAAACACATAAATCACGTACATTACTTTTTTTTATGCTTTCTAGTATTGGTACGCCAGCTGTTCCACTTGGTTCACCATTATCACTAGAACGTTGTATTTCATTATTTTTACCACAAACAAAAGCTGTACAAACATGTGTTGCGTCAGAATACTCTGACCGTATTTCTTCGATATAATCACGGGCTTCTTGTTCATTCTTGCATGTTTTGAGACAGGCAATAAATTGTGATTTTTTGATTACTAATTCTTCTCGATATTCTTCTTTAATCCGCATGTTAATATTATATAGGAAGAAAAGAGTAAGTATATGGGAAAAATACATCAATTAGATACACAAACAGCGAATATGATTGCGGCTGGAGAAGTTGTCGAAAGACCGATGGGTGTAGTAAAAGAACTAGTAGAAAATGCAATAGATGCAGGTAGTACAAGAATTACAGTATCCGTTATCGATGGTGGAATGACAAAGATTACGGTTAGAGATAATGGTTGTGGTATGGATAGCGAAGATGCGTTAAATGCTTTCAAAAGACATGCTACATCAAAAATACATGGTCAAAATGATTTGTTTGATATTCATACACTAGGTTTTAGAGGGGAAGCACTTCCTTCTATTGCTTCAGTTAGTCAAGTCACTCTTACGACAAGTGATGGTAAAGACGCAACACGCGTAAAAATAGAATATGGTGAATTAAAAAATGCCAGCAATTATCCATGTGATGAAGGAACAGAAATCTCTGTTGAAGGATTATTTTATCGTACACCAGCAAGATTAAAACATTTAAAGAGTGGTAGTTATGAGAACTCTTTAATTCAAGATGTAATTGTGAAGTTTGCTTTTTCTTATCCAGAGATAGCTTTTACTTTTATTAGTAATGATAGAACTTCATTTCATACAACAGGTAAAGGAAATTTATTAGAAGTTATTTATCAAGCATGGGGTAGAGAAGCTGGGGAAAATGCGATACCGGTTGAATTTAAAGATTTTGACTATGAAGTAAAAGGCTATATTGTTAAGCCTTCAATTACACGAGTTTCACGTAATTGCATGCATATCTTTTTAAATGGCAGAATGGTGCGTACATTCCGTTTATATAAAGCAGTATTAGATGGATATGAAGATTTTATTGTAAAAGGTAGAAATCCTTTGATTGTTTTAGATATTGATATGGATCCACAACTATTAGATGTAAATGTTCATCCGTCTAAGTGGGAAGTAAGAATATCGAAAGAAAATCAATTAGAATACTTATTAAAAGATAATATTCGAAACGCGTTAAAGACAACGATTTTAGCACCAAAAGCAGAAATGAAAGCTGCTATGGAGAAAGTCGCTGAACCTATATTCTTTGATACAAACTCAGCACTTGTTACACCATTTGTACAAAAAACAGTTGAGAAAGTAGAGAATGAAGTAGAAGAAAAAGTAACAGAAAAAGTAGAAGAGAAAATAGAAGTAAGTAATATACAAGAAATCCCGTCTGTAATAGAAACTCCTAAACAAGAAGAACCTGTACAAGTTGTACAAGAAAAACAAATTGTTCAAGAGAGACTACCAGAAATGACCGTAATTGGACAATTACATGAAAAGTTTATTTTATGTGCTACAGAAAAAGGATTAGCAATATTAGACCAACATGCGTGTCAAGAACGCGTACATTATGAAGAAATACTAGCAAAACTAGAAGAAACTACACCAATCATGATTGATTTACTCATTCCTATATCAATACTTGCAGGAAGTGATTTAGTTGAAAGAGTAGAAGAAATTAATGAGTCTATTCGTGATTTGCATTTTAGTTTTGAACCTTTTGGTAGAGATACATTACTTGTTAGAAGAGTACCATCATGGATGAAAGAAATCGAAGAAGAGAGATTCTTACAAGATGTCATTGATAATTTTAAGAATGACCGAGAATCTAAATATGCACGCATGGAAAAGAAAAAGATAGCGACGATGGCATGTCATAGTTCTATTCGTTTTAATCGTACATTAACTATGGATGAAATGGAGGAAGTTGTTAAACAATTGTATAAGTGTCAAAATCCTTATCATTGTCCTCATGGTAGACCAACGCTAATTATCTTAGATGAAAAAGAGTTAACAAAGGAGTTTTTGCGATGAAAAAAGTATTAGTCGTAGCTGGACCTACAGCTAGTGGGAAAACATCGTTTTCTATTGAACTTGCAAAAAGATTAAATACAGAAATTATTAGTGGAGATTCTATACAAGTCTATAAAGGATTTGATATTGGTTCAGGTAAAGTGACAGAAGAAGAAATGCAAGGCGTTAAACACCATCTTATTGATATATTAGACGCTAAAGAACAATACTCCGTAAAAGACTTTCAAACAGAAGCTAGAGCTCTTATTGATTCTAGTGATAAACCAATGATTATTGCGGGAGGGACTGGGCTATATCTCAAAGCTTGTTTATATGATTATGTTTTTACTGAGGAACAAGAATCACACTATAACAAGGAATTAGATGCATACAGTAATCATGAGTTATATCAAATGTTATTAGAAGTTGATCCTAAACAAGCGGAAAAGATTCACGAAAATAATCGTCAACGTTTATTAAGAAGTTTAACAGTGATTAAAAATACTGGTAAAAAACAAAGTGAAATGATTGATGAACAAGAACATAAACCAATCTATGACTTTTATATTGCGGGTTGTACGATGGATAGAAGTGAACTATATGAACGCATTAATCTAAGAGTAAAAGAAATGATTCATAGTGGCTTAGAACAAGAAGTATCTGGATTATTAAAACAGGGAGTCACTTTTGATGATGCACCAATGAAGGGAATTGGTTATCGTGAGTGGCAAGAATACTATGAAAAAAGCATATCTATCGAAGAAGTAGAAAGTTTAATTGCTCGTAACTCTCGTAGATATGCTAAACGTCAATATACTTGGTTAAACCATCAGATGGAAGTGCATTGGTTCGATCCTAGAAATAAAGAAGAAAGAGAATCAATGCTAGAAGAGATGGTTCAATTTGTAAGTGATTAAGATACTTTAAATTGACTATTGTATAAGTTGTAGTAGAAACCACCTTTTTGTAGTAATTCGTTGTGATTACCTTGTTCGATGATTTGACCATCTTTCATGACTAAGATTAAGTCAGCGTTTCGTATAGTAGATAAACGATGTGCTACAACAAAACTTGTACGGTCTTTCATCATTGTATCGAATGTATCTTGAATCATTAACTCAGTTCTTGTATCGATTGAAGAAGTTGCTTCATCTAAGATTAACATTGGTGGTAAACATAACATAACCCGGGTAATACATAATAATTGTTTTTGACCCTGTGAAATACTGTCTTCATGTAAAACAGTATCTAGCCCATTAGGGAGTTGTCTAATAAACTCATAACTATGGGCTTTTTTAGCAGCTTCGATGATTTCTTCATCTGTTGCCTCGGGCTTACCAAAAGCGATATTATCTCGTACTGTACCAGATTTAATCCAAGTATCTTGTAGTACCATGCCATAACACTTTCTTAAAGTATGACGAGGCATGCTAGTGATATTAGTTTGATTAATCGATATAGAACCAGAATTTACTTCATAGAAACGCATTAATAAGTTAATTAATGTTGTTTTACCACAACCTGTAGGACCAACAATGGCGATACGCATACCTGGTTCTACATGTAGATTGAAGTGTTCAATCAGTTTTCTACTAGGATCATAAGAGAAAGAAACATCTTCAATATCTACTGTTTCTGGTAATGAACTTAGTTCTTCTTTCCCTTCATCAGTTTCTAATGGCTCTTCAAGTAGTTCGAATATACGAGAAGCACAAGCTAAAGCATTTTGCATTTCGGTAATAACAGAACTAATATCATTAAATGGTTTCATATATTGGTTAGCGTAAGAAAGTAATACAGATAAGCCACCAACAGTCAAAGAACCACCTAATATCATATAAGCACCAACTAAAGCAACACATGCGTAGATGGAGTTGTTTACAAAACGAGTTGAAGGGTTTGTGATACTACTATAGAAAACAGCTTGTTCACTATATTTTTGTAAGTCTTTATTGATTGTCTTGAAACGAGATGAAGCTTTAGGTTCATAACCAAAGTAACGTACAACTTTTTGATTACCAATCATTTCTTCAATAAGTGCAGTTTGTTCACCACGTATTTCACTTTGTTTCTTAAACATCGTATAAGATCTAGATGCGATAAACTTAGCAATAAAGAAGCTAATTGGTGTTAAACAAATCACCATAATACTAATTGTGACGTTTTTAGAAAACATAAAGATAATGGTTACGACAATTGTTACAATACCTGAAAATAATTGTGTAAAACCAAGTAATAAACCATCAGAAAGAATATCTGTATCAGCGATGATGCGACTAACAATATCTCCTGTACTATGTTTATCTAGATAAGCTAATGGAAGCTTTTGGATATGGTTCATGGCTTGTTCACGAATATCTTTAACAATGCGATAAGTCATACGATTGTTTAAAAGATTCATAAACCATAAACTTAAGGAAGCTATCGCAACACAAATGATAATCTTAAAAAGATATGTATTCATTACAGCAAAGTTAACATTACCCATAGCAATGATTTCATCAATTGCATCACCAAATAAAACAGGAACATATAGTTGTAAGATAACGGATAATATTGCAAGTAAGATACTTAGAACTAAAACAAAACGGTATTTACCAATAAAATGAAATAGTTTAAAAAGGACATTTTTATTTTTCATTAGGCTAAAACTCCTTTCTTGTTTGCTGGTCTTTTTTCAGGGAATTGTGAGTAATAAATTTCTTGATATACAGGACACATTTCCATGAGTTCTGCACTTGTTCCTGTTCCTACAAGATGACCATTATCTAATACAAGAATCTTATCTGCTTGTTCAATCGCTGAAATTCTTTGGGAAACAATAAATGTTGTTGTATTCGTAAGTGATTTTAATGCTTTACGTAAAGCCGCATCTGTCGCAAAGTCTAAAGCACTAGCACTATCATCTAAGATTAATATTTCTGGTTTCTTCACTAATGCACGAGCTATTGTTAATCTTTGTTTCTGTCCACCAGATAAATTCTTACCATTTTGTTCTAAGACAAAATCTAATTGATTATCTTTACGTTCTACAACTTCTTTTGCTTGAGCATAAGTAATCGCATCCCATAGTTCTTCATCAGTTGCGTTTTCGTTGCCCCATTTCATATTGTCACGGATTGTTCCTTTGAATAGAACTGCCTTTTGAGGGACAACACCAATTTTATTTGTTAAAGAATCATGAGTATAAGTATTGATATTATTACCATCTAAAATGACTTCACCACTTGTTGCATCGTAGCTGCGAGAAATAAGGTTAACAAGTGTTGTTTTACCACTACCTGTTCCACCGATAATACCGATTGTTTCTCCTTTTTCTACATCAAATGTGATATGAGATAAGCTCTCTGCACCAGCATTTTTATAAACAAAAGATACATCATTAAAAGTTAATAGCTTGTCATTTGCTAGATTTAATTCACTAGAACCATATTGCATACTTGTTTGTATATCTAATATAGAAGCGACACGGTCAGCACAAGCAAGAGATTTATTGATGGTAATTACAAGGGAAGCTAGCTTAATTAATTCGACAATAATTTGTAACATGTAGTTATAAAGCGCTACGGTTTCTCCTTGTCCTAGTGATCCAATATTAACTTGTACAGCACATTCTTTAATTAAGAATACGGTAGCTAGATTAATCAATATATAAGTTAAAGGATTTAATAAAGCAGAGATACTACCAACATGTTCATTCAGTTTTGTTAAAGCATCATTATTTTCATTAAATTCTTCAATTGATTTTTCTTCTCTACAGAATGCACGAATTACTCTTATACCTGTTAAATTTTCTCTTGTTATACCAGTGACTTTATCTAAAGCATTTTGTACCTTACGGAATAAAGGGATACTAATTAGCATAATAGAAAATACGACAACAAATAAGATAGGGATTGTAATGACAAAGATAATCGCAGCTTTTACATTGATAGTAAATGCCATAATCATTGAGCCAAAGACAATAAATGGACTTCTTAGTAATAGTCTTAAAGCTAGATTTAAACCATTTTGTACTTGGTTAATGTCATCTGTTAATCTTGTGATCATTGTGTCTGTTCCAAGAACATCTAATTCTGTAAAAGATAAAGATGAGATATGATCAAACACAGCTTGTCTTAAGTTTGTGGCAAAACCAATACTTGCTTTAGCAGCGAAATATTGTGCTGTAATACTACAAGCTAGACCAACGAAAGCCATTAGGATGAGAATCCAGAAACATTTGTAAACATGACTTAAATTGTTTTGAGCAATACCTGTATCAATCATACTCGCAATGACTACAGGAATAAGTAAGTCAAATAGCACTTCCATTAATTTAAATAAAGGCGCTAGAATACTTTCTTTTGTATACTCTTTTAAATATACAGATAATTTCTTCATATATAAAACACTCCTATAAACATTAAAATTATAAGCTTGTATTATTGATATTGAAAATATTTATAATCTTGTTATCTATATAAAAAAGATATAGATATTAAAGCTGAATACAATACGTAAAATATATGAAATTAAGGCTTTATGAAGGGCTTTTAGAGAGAAACGGTTATAATTGACTAACATATATATATATATATATATAATTGCCTTGCTTTAAAAACTGCGATGAATTCTAGATATTTTTGTGATTTTATAAGCGAGGTAAAAGTCATGATAAATAAACTAACGGCAACATTCTTGGCGATATTTATGATGTTTAGTAGCATCCCTTTTTGTTACGTAAATGCTGAAGACCATGTACATACAGAAGAATGCTATGCGAAAGCTGGCGATTTACTATGCACAATTTTAGAATCAGAGGAGCATACTCATACGGAAGATTGCTATGCAAAGGGTGGAGAACTAATTTGTGGAGAAACGCAAGAGACAATTACTGTTTCTGAGCAAAGTAATCTAGAAGTAGCATCTGAAGAAGTAATTGAAGTAAGTGATTTTGATTCAATTAAAAATATAGTTGAATCATTAAATACTTCTGATACTAAGAAAAGTGGAACAATAAAAATCACATCTAATATCTCGTTTACTGAAATATTGACTATTCCTTCTGGAGTTAGTCTAACAATCATTGGTGATGAAACAAACCATATAATCAATAAAACTGCAGATGCAAGTGGTTCTACAACACTAATTACAATAGAATCTGGCGCAAAGCTAACTCTTGATGGAGACTTAACGCTACAAGCAGATAAAAATGGTAATAGTTTAGTTGAGTGCTATGGGGAATTCACTTTAAAAAATGGTACGCTTGATTTTAATGATTATAAGATTCCTGCTGTTGTAGGTATTGTTATTGTTAAAGGAAATAATGCGAAGTTTACCATGGATGGCGGTCTAATACAGAACGCAACGATTAATGCTTGCAGTGGTGGTGTACGTATTTCTGGTAATGGAACCTTTACGATGAATGGTGGCACAATCAGTGGTATAAAAGCTGGTGGAAGTTATCAGTCAGGTGCTGTTCTTGCCTTTGCAAGTGATGTTTCTCCAGATAATGGTACTGCAACTTTTACAATGAATGGCGGTATCATTGAAAATAATTCAGGTTATCGAGGTGCAGGTGTCTCTGTTATTGGAAATGATTATGTGCGCCGTGCTTATATGACAATGAACGGTGGTGAAATCCGTAATAATAAATGTCAAGGATCTAATAATTTTCAAGCTGCTGGTGGTGGTATCTATATTGAAAGAAACGCTGAAGTTACGATGAATGATGGTAAAATCAGTGGAAACGAAGTAAATGGAGGAGAAGGCGGTGGCATTTGCACTGCTTGTGGATGGGAAGGCTCAGGCTGGGATATTGAAGCATTTAGCAAATACTTCCCTGCTGCATTTACGATGAATGGTGGCACAATTAGTGATAACCATGCAAAAATGAACGTTGAACAAGGTGATAATGGTTGTGGCGGTGGAATTTATATTGCCTCAAACCGTGTCACATTGAATGGTGGCGTTATTGAAAATAATACTGCTGAAAAGCAAGGTGGTGGGGTGTATGTTGGTGCAACTCCATATGTTTTGAAAATGTACAACGCTGTTGTAAAAGAGAATCATGCAACGATTTTAGGCGGAGGCCTATGGGCTTGTCCTACTGGAGATGTAGAGCTTTTTGTTAATAATGGTGCTGCGCTATATGATAACAGCTCTGATGGCGCTGGTGATGATATAGCATCAGTTAAGATAGCATCTAAAAATCATACATTGACTCTTTCTAATCGTGCTCTAGGTGGGGGACAAATATTCTGGTATAAGGATGGAGGTATTGATAATATTAACGTTCTTGGATATCCAGATAACTCTGCACGGTATAACGCTGACACAAGTGCTCCAATTGATTCAATTAGTGAATATGGAGAGTCTATTGCTTTAAAAGCGATTATGTCGGATGGAGCAAAAGTTGCAGCTGAAAGTTCTGCTTCCCTAATTATTCAGGGAAATGAAGCACCACGTGGTGGTGGAATTGGAACTAATGGAGCTGTTGTTCTTGGGGATAGTAAGAAATATGATTATACACTTCAAGTTAAAAAAACTTGGACAGATACAGAAGATAATCAAAAAATCTCTGTTTCTGTATCTTTAAAGTTAGGTGATTATGTTCTTGATTCTGTTACTTTAAATAAAGAAAATAATTGGACTGCAGAATTTGATGGTCTTCCTGACCCAAAAACATTAGGGTCAGTATCCTATGCGATTATTGAAGATCCAATTCCAGATAATTTTACTCCTAGCTACACAGAAGCAGAGATTGATGAAGATACACGAACAATTTATATCACTTTAGATAACAAATATACGCCTACTGTAACTCCAACTCCTACGCCAACTGTTCCTACAAAAAATACAACTGTGGTTTACCAACTAGTAAGAACAGATACAAAAGATGAATACGAATGATGTTATTTGAATAGAGAATAAATAAGGCTTTACTTGATAGGAATAGATAGATATGCGAAAGAAAAAGCGACTTCGCTTAAAACCTCGATACAAAAGAATATTGAAAAGTATGTTAGTAGTTTTAATCACTATTTCTGCTTTAGCGATTTTGATGACAACGTTCCAAGTGAAAGTACTTCAGATAAATGGAACGTCTATGAATCCAACGCTAGCAGAAGATGAAATAGTTGTTACAGCTAAAACTTCAAATATAGAAACGGGTGACATTATCGCCTTCTACTATAACAACAAGATTCTTGTGAAAAGAGTGATTGCTCAATCAGAGGACACGATTGATATAGATAAGGAAGGAACGGTATCAGTTAATGGTGAAATGATTGACGAGTCGTATTTAACAGAAAAAACTTATGGAAATACAAATGTTGAGTTACCGTATCAGGTCCCAGATGAAAGAATTTTTGTGATGGGGGATAACAGAAGTGATTCAGTAGATTCTAGAAACACAACTATTGGTAGTATTTCGAAGAATCAAATCATAGGTAAGATTCTATTTCGCATTTGGCCTTTGAGCCGAATAAATATATTCAGATAAGAAAGGGAAAAAGATATGAAACATGCAAAGAGATTTGCTAGCTTTGTGCTAGCGCTAGTTATGTTAGTGTCATTAAGCACAGTAGCTTTTGCACAAGAAATTCCAGGTGGCGATGATGACAACGCAACCATTACGATTACTAATGCATCAAAAGGTGAGACTTATAGTATATATAAGCTATTTGATGCAACTGTAACTGGGGATGAAGGTGGTTCTATTGCTTATTTTGGTACAGTTCCAACAGAACTTTCAGACTACTTTGAAGCAAATGACAAAGGTTATATTGCTGCTAAGGATGCTGCATATGAAGATGCAACTGCAAAAACTGGAATGAGTGAAGGATTGCAAGAAGCATTAAAGACATGGGCTTCAAGTCAACAAACTCCAACTTTATCGGCAGAAGCAGATGGAAGTGAACTTAAGTTTACAGGGTTACCATATGGCTACTATGTAGTGATGACTACTCAGGGTAATCAAGCTATTACGGTGACATCTACAAACCCAAGTGCGAGAATTGTGGATAAGAATTCTAGTGTTCCACAGGCTTTAACAAAGACTGTTAATAATGAAAGTTTCAATATTGGGGACACAATCACTTACACTGTTACCTTTAAGACAGCAAACTATTCTGGTGCAGGAGAAGCTGCTAAGAAAATTGTTTCCTATACGATTGAAGATACATTACCAACATTTTTAGAAAATGTGAATGTAACTAGCATTGTTGTGGATGATGACGGTGATGCTGATACGACAAGTGATCAACATACAATCGAAGCTCAATTTACTAATAAGAAGATTGTTCTTGATTGGTATGACGAAGAGAACAGTAAGTTTCTTTATAAAAATGGAGCTACAGTTACTTTAGTTTACACAGCAACGCTTACAGATAGTGCAATGATTGATGGAACTGGTAATACAAATACTGTAACACTTACTTGGATTGACGAAGATGGAACTACAACTCCTGAAGGTAGTAAGTTAGTTGATAGCGAAACAATTTATACTTATGCAATTGCATTTAAAAAAGTAAACGAAGAAGGTACAGCTCTTAGCGATGCAACTTTCCAACTTCCTTTCTATGTAAAGACAACTCCTGATACTACAGACGGTGCATATATCTATGCAGGAACAACAGAAGGTGCTGATCTAACAAATACGATTATTACTGGTGATGATGGCTTAATTGTGATTAAAGGCGTCAAGGCTGGTACATATGAGATTACAGAGACAATTGCTCCAAGAGGCTATAACTTACTTACTGCACCATTTAGTGTGACAGCTAGCAAGACAGGTAACACCAGAACAAATCAAACAATTTATTTAAATGAAAAAGGTGAAATTGTTGATACTGAAACGGATACTAAAGTTGAAGTGAAATTAGATGATATCTCTGCTGCGGTAGTAGTTGTTGTAAATAAGCAAGGTGCTGAACTTCCTTCTACTGGTGGTATGGGAACAACTATGTTCTATGTAATAGGTGGTTTATTAGCAGTTAGTGCAGTTGTTGTACTAATCATGAAAAAACATACGAGTAAAAACGCTCAATAATCATAGTTGAATGATTGATAGATAAATGTTGATTCAACAAAAAATGGGAAGAGAAAATGTTGGATTAGCTAGTAGAGGACACATGAAATGAAGAAGCATTTTAGCACGATATTGCTTGTTTTGGTTTTCTTTGTAGGAGTAGCAATCATGCTTTATCCTACGATGAGCGATTATGTAAATTCGTTGCATCAATCTAAAGCAATTTCTATCTATACAGAGAAAGTTGATGTGATGGATACAGAGCAATATGAAGCACTTTTAGAAGAGGCTAGAGAATATAACAAGACTCTTTCTCAAAGTGAACAAAGCTATACATTAACAGATGAACAAGAAGCAGAGTATTCAAAGCTTCTTAATGTGGACGAAGATGGTGTTATGGGATATATCGAGATTCCATCCATCAAAGTTTCTCTTCCTATATACCATGGAACAAGTGATGTTGTTCTTCAAAGAGCAATAGGTCACTTGGAATGGACTAGCCTACCAGTTGGTGGAGAAAGTACACATTGTGTATTATCGGGGCATCGAGGATTACCTAGTGCAAAGCTATTTACGAATCTAGACAAACTAGTAATAGGAGATACGTTTACTCTAAGAACACTAAATGAGGTTTTGACTTATGAAGTAGATCAAATCCTAGTTGTAGAACCAGATGATACAGAAGCGTTAAAGATAGTTTCGGGTGAAGACTATTGCACACTTGTGACTTGTACGCCATATGGAATTAATACACATCGACTTTTAGTTCGAGGTCATCGAATTACAAGTGAGGAAGAAGTACAGAAAACGATAGTTACAGCTGATGCTGTAGAGGTAGAACCAGTTGTGGTTCTATCAATACTAGCAATACCTGTACTAGTTATATTGATTTTCGTTTTATTTTTATCGAAAAAGAAGGAGGAACATCCATGAAAAAAATAAGTGAGCATATAATATGCCTCTTTATGCTCTGCATTGTTTTGATAGCTACAGCTATCCCTACGTATGCTGCTGGGGCAATTGATGTAGATAAAGATACTACTTTAACAATTTCCTATCAGAATGAAGGAACAGCAATTTCTGGAGCAAGGTTTGATATATATCGTGTTGCGGATGTAGATGCTTATGCTCAAATGACGTTAACAGAACGTTTTGTAGATTATCCTATTACGTTAGAAGATAAGGATCAAACGGGTTGGGATACATTAGCTACTACACTTAAAGGATATGTATGGAAAGATTCTCTTTCTGCTGACTACAGTGGTGAAACTAGTTCGGGTGGTTCCTTATCCTTTGAATTAAAACCAGGATTATATCTTGTGATTGGTTCACGTAGAACGATTGGTGATTATACTTATTCAGCTTTACCATATCTTGTATTTTTACCAGGTAGTAATATTGAAGAGAATACATGGGATTATGAAGTGACATCTTATCCAAAAACAAATGCTGAGAAAAATCCGGATGATGATCCAGATGATACTTTAATTACTCGTAAGGTATTAAAAATATGGGATGATTCTGGAAAAGAAAGTAGTCGTCCAAAAGAGATTACGGTTCACCTCATGAGTGATGGAAAAGTGGTTGATACAGTAGTCTTGAATGCTAGTAACAATTGGCGATATGCATGGGATAACTTGGAACGAAATCACGATTGGTTAGTAACAGAAGATAGTGTATCTAATTATACACAGACGATTTCTCAAGAAGGTATAACGTTTACTGTAAAAAATACAGTTAAACCATCGACTCCTTCAGATTCAGATACGCCAAAGAATACAAACAACAATACGAATAATACACAAACTCTTCCTTTAACGGGAATGTTGTGGTGGCCAGTACCTGTACTTCTAATTGGAGGTCTTTTATGTATTATGGTGGGTATGATTAGACGAAAAGGAATTACTCGTGAATAAAAAAGGATCTATTTGGATTTTAATTGGAACACTTTTGATAAGCACGGGATTAGGGATTCTAGCTTATAACTTCTATAGCTCAATAGAAGCAGGAAAACATTCAAAACTAGCAGCGGAACAATTGATAGAAACGATACCTAACGATTCTGCGACATCTTCAATGAATGATGTGGAAGTTTATCCAGATTATGTGTTGAATCCAAATATGGATATGCCAACGCGTGATATTGATGGATATTCTTATATCGGCTTATTAGAAATTCCTACGCTTAACCTTACACTTCCTGTTCAACAAGATTGGAGTGATTCGAAAATGAAGATATCGCCATGTCGTTATACTGGCTCAGCGTATCTAAGCAACATGGTGATTTGCGCTCATAACAGTACTGCTCATTTTGGAAAACTAAAAAATCTTAGCAAAGGAGATGCAATTTATTTTACTGATATAGATGGTAATCAATTTAGTTACGAAGTGATAGAAACAGAAATGTTACTACCAGATGCAGTAGAAGAAATGGTATCTGGAGAATGGGATTTAACACTATTTACTTGTACGATTGGTGGAGCTTATCGAGTAACGGTTAGATGTGTTAAAAGCATAGATTAATTGAATAAAACTACTAAACGGAAAATATATCACAAATTGTTTGGTAGTAAGGAGAGTCTTAGTAGAGTAATCTAATAGGATTGTCCTTGTTAACAAACAGAAAAACATGAATGATTTACTTAATTTGAGATCTAGAAAGGGGTAACCAATATGGATAAAAAAATAAGGGATAAATATTGCAAAGGAGAACATACTACAATGAAATGTTCAAGATTAAAACGATGGATGTCGTGTTTGCTTTCAGTGTTAATGATTTTCACAATGCTTCCAAGTGGAGTAATAGCATTTGCAGAAGGTGAAACGAATATTCTTTCATTTGAAGAAACAAATCCGGTTGCAAGTGTTTCTTATAAAACTGATGATACTGTGAGTACATCAGACTTTCCAAGTGAACTAACAGCAGTTATTGCTTGTACGTCAACGGCATTTGAACAAGTAAAGCCTGATAACACTGGAAGTTATACAGCACCTGATAATGCAGACTCACTATATGATGAAGGACAAACAGTTATCTATTCTTTTGTTAAAAGTGAAGAGAATACAGAGTACAGAGTATATGGTACGGTTGATGGAGTGACTGGATGGTTTGCGTGTAATGCAGATGGTACAATTACTGGAAAGATTCAGACTGTTTCGATTACTTGGGATATTACTGGTATCGATACAAGTACAGCTGGGGATTATACAGCTAATGGTAGTGTAGAAGGGTATACACTTTCTTGTGATGCACCACAAGCTTCAGTTAAGGTTACAGCAAAATCAGGAGATGAAACGATTGATACACATTCTATTGCTTGGATTAGTGGTAGCCCAGAAGGAACGAGTTTAACACTTAAACCAGATAGAAATCAAAGCACTCGTGCCGCATATCAAATTGAATTTTCTAAGGGTGGAGATGAAGATATTCCTGCAGGAAATATTGAAATTCGAGTACCAGCACATATTTTTTATGGACGTGATGGAAAAACAATAGATAGGATAACTGTACCATTAGCAAAGGCACCAGAAGAAAGTGGCGATACTGGATTTAACTATACAATTGATGAAGAAAAGAATGAAGTTGTAATTACAAATTATAGAACAATTGATGCTTCATATCATTTTAAATGTCAAATTGGTTATGATTTTATGCCTTTTAAAGTAGCAAACGGCTATACTAACACAAATATTCAAGCTGATTTTAAAGTTAAGAACTCTAGTGGAGAATTGAACGCAAAATCAGATGTTTTATCCGTAGAGG
>CAVCUC010000033.1:0-24066 GCA_963605225.1 bacterium | reverse complement strand
ATCTGAAATACGATCAATATAGTCTAAACAATGAAAATCCTCCACATTATCAATTGTAATCACTTCTTCTTTTAGTTTTATTTCTGGCGGACGATTATCAATCATTTTTATGCGCATACTTTTAATACTTTTTGATAAACCATTTGTCGCTTCATAATACAAAAGATATGTTCCTGGAACTTTAGAATTAAACTCATTCAGTTCTTTTATTGTGCTAGTATCAGTCTCTTTCACATAACTATCTATATCTATAATTTCGCCACACTTCGCTTCTACCATTTCTTCTTCTAAATTAAACATTGGTTGTTTTCTAAAAAACGAAACATAAAACGCATATGTAGAAAAGAATAAAAACACAAGAGTAAATATAGATAAGAATAAATTAATTAGTTTACCTTTATCTTGTAATCCTTCATTATAAAAATCTTTATCTTTTGCTAGATTTCTTTTCATCACCATTGTATTAGCTGAGTAATAAAAATGTGCATAAGTTTGAACCGTTCGTATTCCTAAGCCTTCTTCTAAACCAATTCTAATTTCTCTCATTTGTTGATCAGAAAAATATGGCTTTGCATATAATTTAATTTCCTCATCTAACAATCCAAATTCTTTTCCTTTTTCAATTTCTTCTTTTTGCTTATTGTTATAGAACATAAAATACACCTCACATATATAAGATTCGCAAAATATCTTAAAATCCTCATTTTTTATGCAAAATATTTTTTATCATTAAAAAAAGGCAAAAAGAAAACCACCTTTTCAGGTGGCTATATTCTTTAAATGGTGACTCCTGAGGGACTCGAACCCTCGACCCACTGATTAAGAGTCAGTTGCTCTACCAACTGAGCTAAGGAGTCACAATGTGCTTATTTATAATATCAAAACCCACACTATAATGCAAGCACATTTTTAAATTTATTTACTCGTTTTCAAAAGAAAATCCTGTTTTCTTAATTAATTTTAAGAAGAATTCCACAAGTTTTCCTGCTGTAATAAATACTAAGACCGTACAAATACCTACTGTACCGCCTAATAAATAACCTACAACTAAGAACGCTCCATCTACACCCCAACGAACATGAGCGTAGTTATTTGTATGGAATATATTTGCCATACTGAATATTAAACAATCATATGTATTGTATCCACAATGAGGATACTCACTTAATGCTGTACCAAATGTATAAACTAGTATTCCAACTATCATTAAAACTACTTTAACCATCATTGAAGGATTACTTGGTAAAAACATAGCCATTAAATCAATTCCAATTGAAGATGCGAATAATGAAATGAAAGTCGCAAGAGTAACATTTTTACGATCAAAGATATAACCAACTAGAATTTGTAAAGCACAAACAATTCCATTAACGATTCCCATAGATATTCCTGTTAATTTACTCAATGCATTAAGAAGTACAGAAAACGAATCAGTTCCTAGCAAACTCGCATCACTAATGGCAATTCCTGCACCTAATATAAGTACTCCAATTGTATATACAATATATTTTTTGATTATATTTTTATTCATCATTCATCCCCACTTTATTTCTTTAACATTAGGATATTTATCGTTCAACTTTTCCTTTATATCTCTCAAAAATAATTCTACATTATTTTGAATTGATTTAGAAAGAATGATATGAATCATTTCTTCTTCAAGATAAATTTTCCCAACTATTTCATCTGTTTTTCTTAAAGCAATGACATATATTAGATTTTCTTCGTATTCATCATTCAAATCTCTAACATATAATTCATCATTTAAAGCTAATATATCGTAATAATCTACATGAACTAATGTTAGTCCTTCACTTGGGGCATTTTTACGTACAACTGTTTTGGATTTAGCATTCAAATGATTTTCTATTTCTTTTGGTTTAAATTTACCTCTACCAACTTCAATAAGTTCACCACTCATCATTCTCACCATGTAGCGCATAAATCCATTTCCATAATAAGAAATGCGAAGAATATTTCCTTCTAGTTGAAATTGAATATCATAAATTGTACGAACTTGATCTTCCATTAATTCTTTTGAGTTACTGCAAAAAGAAGTAAAATCATGTGTTCCAATAAAATATTTAGACGCCTCAATCATTTTATCAACATCAAGTTTTCTACAATATTGATAAACAGTATCTCTAGTAAAAACATCATATTCCCCTAGATTAATACAATAATCATATCTTTTTGATTTCACACCAAAACGAGCATGAAAACGTTCATCCACTTTTTCCATAGATAAGATATGAATATCTTTTGGTAAAAATCTATTTAGTGCACCCTTCCATTTGTAACACGACATGTCTACATTGCAATCAAAATGAAACACTTGTCCTAATGCATTTACCCCTGCATCCGTTCTACCTGATCCAACAATACATGTCTCATCACATGTGATAATTCTAATTGCTTGTTCGATTGTCTCTTGGATTGATATCGCTTCTTTTTGTCTTTGCCACCCAGAGTAACTAGCTCCACAATAACTAACTATACATTTATAACGAATCATAAAATAATGGATAAACAAATCATCGTAATTAGTACAAGTAAAGCTCCAAGAACAAATATATAATCTCTAGCTGTCATTTTTAGCACTTTATAACGTGTTCTTTTTTCACCAGGTGCATATCCTCTAGCTTCCATAGCATTAGCTAAATCTTCAGCACGTTGAAATGCAGATACAAATAGTGGAACAACAAGAGATAAAATTGCCATGATTCTTTCTTTCATCTTTCCTTCTTTTAAATCAACACCACGACTTTCTTGAGCTTTCATAATACGTGTTGTTTCATCAATTAAATCAGGAATAAATCTTAAAGCAATACTAATTAGCATCGCAATTTCATGTGCTGGAACACCAATCTTTACAAATGGCTTTAATAAATCTTCTATTCCAAGTGTCATATCTAATGGCTTTGTTGTAGCTGTTAAACATGTTGTAATCATAATCATAAGAAGTAATCTTACAATAATGTATAAAGTTTGTAATACAGCATCAGAATAGATTGAAAAACCTAATATCGTAAAAAGTTGAAATCCTGTACGAATCACTAAGCAATTCATGATGAATAAGAATACCATCATAAATAACATTGGTTTCATCGATTTCCAGATAAAATTAAACGATAATTTTGATAGTAAAATTGTGCCTGCTGCAACTAAAAAGATAATTCCATAGCCAACCCATCCAGCAGGGAAAAATATCGCTATTAGCATGAATAGCATAGCCATAATTTTCGCTCTAGGATCAATCTTATGCACAATTGAATCAAGTGGCATGTATCTACCAAGTGTAAAATTACCCATGATGTTTCACCTCACTTGCTATAGCTTTCGCTAATGCTTTTGTGTCCATTGTTTTTTCATCTATATGAAACCCTTTTTCGTTAAGCATTGAACGAACACGAATGATTGCTGGTGGTAAAATATGTAACTTTATACATCTTTCAGGATCTTTAAAGAATTCCTCTACTGTTGTATGAATTTGCACCTTACCATTTTCCATAACAACCACATTATCACAATAGGAATAAACCTGTTCCATGTCATGTGTAACAATTAAAATTGTTTTTTTATTTTCTACATTTAATTTCTTAAATAGTTTCATCATACTAACAGTTCCTAAAGGATCTAGACCTGCCGTTGGTTCATCTAATACAATTACTTCTGGAGACATGGCTAAAATACCAGCTATCGCTACTCTTCTTTTTTGACCGCCAGATAGTTCTAAAGGACTTTTATCATCAAAACTTTCATCTAATCCTACTAGTCTTAATGCTTCTTTTGCTTTAATGTTTGCTTCTTCTTCGCTAACGCCAAAATTTTTAGGGCCAAACGCAACATCTTTTAATATTGTTTCTTCAAACAATTGATATTCAGGAAATTGGAATACTAACCCTACTTTACCACGTAATTTTTTTAAGCCTTTAGGTTCTGTACCTGCTTCTATTTCATGATCTAATACAATGACTTTTCCACTACTTGGTTTTAATAACGCGTTTAAATGTTGTACTAATGTACTTTTACCAGAACCAGTTTGTCCAATGATTGCGGTCATTTTACCTTCTTCAAAAGATAAATCTACATCTGTTAATGCAGCATAACGAAATGGTGTTCCTTCACTGTAAACATAACTTACTTTTTCGAATTTAATTGACACAGTTCATCCACCATCCCTTCCATAGTCATTCTATTTTGTATATGAATACCTAATTTATCTAATTCTTTTGCTAGTTTCATTGAATAAGGTAAATCAAATTGCGTTTCTTTTAATTTATCTTCTTTCTTAAATACTTCTTCAGGAGTACCTGTCAAGATAATTTTCCCTTCATCTAATACAATTACATAGTCACTTGTTGATACTTCATCAATATCATGTGTAATTGATAAAATCGTTAAATCTTTTTCTTTATGTAAATCATTAATTACCTTTTTGATTTCAGCTTTACCTTGTGGATCAAGCATAGAAGTTGCTTCATCAAAAATAATTATCTCTGGGTGCATTGCTAGTACTCCAGCAATCGCTACACGCTGTTTTTGACCACCAGAAAGTCTAGTTGGTTCACTATTTAAATAATCATGCATACCAACTCTCTTGCTGAATTCTTCAATAATCCCATCCATATCTTTTTGATCTACGCAATGATTTTCTAAGCCAAATGCAATATCATCTCTTACAGTAGAACCAATAAATTGGTTATCTGGATTTTGAAATACAATTCCAATCTTATTTCTAATTTTTCTTAAATTTTCTATATTCAGTTCTAAGCCATCAATATAAATTGTTCCTGATTTCTTTTCTAATAAACCAGTTAATAATTTTGCTACAGTAGATTTACCACTACCGTTATGACCTACTATCGTACAATATTGTCCTTTTTCTACCGAAAAAGATACATCTTTTACTGCATCTATTTTCCCATCATATGAGAATGTTAATTTTTCTGCATCAATAATTCCCATTTTCTACCTCACAAAGCTTATTTATTATATAACAAAATACAAAAAGATTAAGACAAGTCTACACATCTGTCTACTTGTCTTAATCTCTCTATTTACAATAATATAAGAATGATTTTAATTTAGACCATGCATTTTCATCAAAATCATGATCTAGTCGAATATCATATACTGGTGCTTTGCATATATTTTGTATATCTCTCATTTCTAAAATCATCGATGTATTTTCATATCTTGGTGATAATAACAGTACCGCATTTACTTTTTCACTCATTTGTATGGCTTTAGCATAACGATAGCGTCCATCACCACCACTAAACATTGGTAATTCTCTATTAGTAATTTCCTGTAGTCCCTTAAAATTAGAACTGTATATACTATTTTCTTTTAGAAGCTCACTTAATTTTTCTAAGATAGTAATATATTTTTTACTAACAGTATCATCCATTTTGTTATCTATCCATAAAAATAACATTTGTTCAGCAATTGGATTACGAAGTACATCATAATCTTTTTCTAAAGATTCTAATATTCCTTCATCTAATGTTGTCATCATTGCTAGTTCACCAATCACTGCTATTTTCTTTTTCCTTGTTTCTTTTTCATGAATATATTCAAATATTTCTTCCCAACTTAATATTTGATTTGATACTTTATGCTCGTAGTAATAGCTTAAATCACCTAGCACTAAGCTTCGCATCAGTAAATCTAAATCTAATGCATCAACATGTATATTTTCTATTGTTTCACTTACGATAGTATGTCTCTCTAAGCCATTATTTTTTAACAAATCATAAATCACCCTAGCATATTGTCCATCTACTTCTGCACCTAAAGTTTGTGGTAAAAAGTATTGAACACTTCCTTGTTCTTGTCTTGCACTAGATAAAACACTACCAACCATAGAAGTAAATGTCAGATATTCTTTTGTATTTGTATTTTCTCTACCTATTTTAAGAATTTCATCATTCATACTTGGTATTACTTCTACTTGATAGCCAAATGATTCAAAATATAGCTTTAAATAATCACTATAGTAACCTCTATCTAGTAACATAAGCTTACGTTCTTGTATAGGTTTAGATAGAATTTGAACTTCATTTTGTGTGATATGCCACTCATTTAGTGTATCTTTTACAACTGGTCTTTGTTTTAAACTATTTAAGAAAGCTTCAATACGTGTAATTACACCAACAGGACTAAAATGCTCATCTACTTCTATTTGTAGATATGGTTTATCCTTCATTTCTTGATTAAATAAATGACTTAACATTGTGTCTGGTCCACAACTATGATTTGTTAAATATACAGCATATAAATTCGGATGACTTGCGATTAGCTTTGCGCCTGAAATAATATGTTGCCCAAAAGGCCAATATAAATTTGGATATTCTTTAGAAATATCTAAATCATGCGCTGGTAAATGCGATAAAGTAATTACTTTATATCCTCTTTCTAACAAACGTTCTGGTATTCCCATATTTAGTATTGGATCAGAGATTCCATAATTTCTTGTGACTAAAACAAGTACTTTATCTTCTGGTTTTAAACTCTTTAATAATTCTTCACCTTGTTCTTCTACAGCTTTTGTATGTTTTTTTACTGCCATAGCACCACTTAATAAAGCTTTTAAGCATAATGGTTTAGGCTTATTTAATACTTTTGATAAGCCTAGCATTGCTGAAGCCATTGCTTCTTGCCCAAAATCCAAATCAAATACAGGACTTAGTAACTTAATTCCATATTTTTCTATATCTAGTGTTTTAGCAATAGATACAGCTGCTGTTTGCATATATACACAACCATAGTTATGTTCCACATGGCTACAAGCATGCTTCATAGTATGTATTGTTGGTAAGAAAATATAATCCACCTTTTGATCAATCAATTGTTTCATATGACCATAGATTAACTTAACTGGATAACATGTCTCACCACGAGCATATTCTTGTGATAAACGAATCGTTTCTTCATTTGTAGGTGAAGTCAAAAGAACGTTATAACCTAAAGAAGTAAAGAAAGCATTTGCCATAGGGAAAAACTTATGAATCATCAAAACATAAGGAACACCTACTGTTTTCTTTTTAGGATCTATTTTACCTGTATATCCTTCTAAAAGTAATGCGTTTGATTGATTATAAAATGCAATATTCTTTTGTATTTCGTCACTAATTGTATTTGTAATGACATCAACACTTGAAAAATCATATCCTTTAAATTTCGTTGGTCCTACACATTCTTCTTGAGCAAGTAATGCTACACCTAATGCACCACTAATCGAAAAATATGGATTTACGGTTACACTACTTCCATATACTGTTTCAAATGCCGAAACAATACCTACGTTATAATTTACACCACCTTGTAGAACAATCTTTTTTCCTATGTTTTTATTACCAACAACTTTATGTAGATAATTTTTAATGATTGAGTAACATAATCCTGCTGCTATATCTTTTTGTTCTGCACCTTCTGCTAAAGCAGATTGAATTGCAGTCTCAATAAATACAGTACATCTCTCGCCTAAATCTACAGGATGCTTCGCTTCTAACGCTAGAGGACCAAATTCATGAATTGGTATAGACATTCTAGAAGCTTGTTCTTCTACAAATGACCCTGTACCTGCAGCACATATTTTATTCATTTGAAAATCAATCACATTTCCATTTTCTAAGCGAATAAACTTACTATCTTGACCACCTATTTCAAATACCGTATCCACATCTTTTACCGCAAATGACGCCCCACGAGCTTGTGCTGTTATTTCATCCTTAACAATATCCGCTCCAATTAGTCTACCAATTCTTTCTCGGCCACTTCCTGTTACACCAATTGCTTTAAAAGGTATCTCGCCATATTTATCTTTTATTGCTTGCAATCCTTTACGAACTGCTTCTTCAGGATTACCCGATGTACGCAAATATTGATAATCAATCAAATTACATTCCTCATCAATTAAAACTAAATCTGTACTTGTAGAACCAATATCAATACCTAATGTACATAAAGCATTCGGTTTTAACTTTGAAACGGGTGGATCTTGAAGTATATTTTCTTTACGAATATGCAATGGAGAAAGACACACAATACTATGATTTTGGACTTGTTCTAATGAATTGAATAAAGTATCAATTGTTCTAACTTCACTAGCTAATAAAGCTGCACCAATAGCAGAAACATATAACGCATCACGTGTAATAATTAGTTCTTCATCTTGAAGCTTTAATACATCCTTGATTGCTTTCTGCATGCCACTATTTTTCGTTACTCCTCCACAAAATACCACTGGTTTTTGTAAAAGTAATTTACCAATAATCGTTGCTTTATAATTACGCATCATTGCGTAACATAATCCTAATAAGATATCTGGCGTAGTAACACCTTCTTGTTGGCGATGGATAATATCTGTTTTCGCAAATACAGCGCATCTTCCTGATAATCGAGGAATAGAAGTAGCTTTTTCTACTACTTGAGAATAGTCTTCTATCTTCATATTTAAACGTGACATTTGATCTTCAAAGAAACTGCCTGTTCCCCCAGCACAATGTTCATTTGTAGAAAATATTGGAACAGATTGAACATTTGTGATATATCTTGATCCTTGACTTCCAATTTCAATTACACTACCTACATTAGGAACTAAATATTTACTTCCTTCAACAATTGTTGGTATAGATTCTAATTCTTGAATATTATCAATTAATCCATTATTCCCTATTATTCCTACTAATACTTCTTGTATATGATTATTCTTTACTTCTAATAATCCTTTTCTTAAACATTCATGTATCTTTCCAAAATGTTTATCACTCCATCTAAATACAATCTGATTTTCTTTCATTACGATCATCTTGATTGTAGATGATCCTATATCTATACCTAATTTATACATAATTCTCCTTAAAGTTAGTTATCACTAACAATTATAAGAGAATAACAATATTTTTTAAAATGAAGTTTTTTAGGATTTGTTTAAAATTTCGTATAACTCTTTTGTTAAATACTTCTGAAGGATTTGACCTACTTTAATATTTCCAAAACCATGATAATATTCTTCAACTACACCACCAGCAATAGCACCAAAAGTATCACTATCACAATTCAAACTATAGATATTACGGATAAATGATTCATAGTCACTACTTTCATAGAAACAACGCATTGCGACAGGTACTGAATCAAAACATGTTTCACTCCATTTATATCTATTTCTTATTTCATCTAAGCTATAACCGATACTATATTCATATTGTTCTTTAGGATATTCTTTTAAAACATAATGATATATTTCTTCTTTTGAATAGTTGTGTTTAGCCATCCAAATACATGTTGCGGTTACAACAGCCCCTTTTACTCCTTCAGGATGATTATGAGATACAAGTGCTGTTTGCTTTGCGATTTCTTGCATTTGATTATAGTCATCATAATATTCACCAACAAAACTAACACGCATTGCTGAACCATTACCATAGCTGTTATATGGTCTAGGCATATTTTTATTATCAAAAATCCAACTAAAAAACATTCCCCCATAACCGCACCTTGGATACTTTCTTCCTATTTCTATCATTGTTTTTGTAAAATCACTATGTTCTAAAATCGCTTTCTTAATTGCTAGAGTCATGACTGTATCATCTGTAAATTTTGCTTTACCTTCAATAATAAGAGGCACATTTTGATAATCTAAATCTCTAGGTCGATCAAATTCATATTGTGATCCTAAAATATCACCTAAAATAGCTCCTTTTATAGCCATTAATGTTTACCTCCTTTTTGCGTAGAACGTGCTTTATAATCCTTTTCAATAGAACTTTTCCATGTATTAGTATTCAAAGATTTTTCCATATCATTTGCATCATTAGATATTAAAGCACTACATACCGCATCTGATAATCCATCAAAAATAGTTTCTGTTCCAATACGATCATGAACATAATTGACAGCTCTTTCATTTCTAATGCCAATCCGTTGCGCTTCTTTACTTGCATCAATATTTGCACCAACAAAAATAAATTCCCATCCATATTTTTCTTTTTGATGTTCAATCATATGTTTTACTTTTTGATATGTATACACCTTGCTAGCGTTTTCTTCCCCATCTGTAGTAATCACAAAAATCGTTTTATTTGGTCTATCTTCTTTGCGAGCATATTTATGAACATTAGCCATGTGATGTATTGCTCCACCAATAGCATCTAATAACGCTGTACAACCACGAACATAATATTCTTTATCTGTTATGTCTTTTACTTCTTCAATTGGAACACGGTCAAACAAAACTTCACTTTCGTGATCAAATAAAATCGTTGAAACATATGCTTTTTCATGTGTTTTCTTTTGTTTATTCATCATGGTATTAAACCCACCAATAGTGTCTTGTTCTAAACCAGCCATTGATCCACTTCTATCTAAAATATACACAATCTCTGTCAATCTATTACTCATATCTTTATCTCCTAACGATTCAACCTTCCTGCAGTAAGATTGATTACAATAAAATCATATCGTTAGACATAAAGAAAAAGGTCAACCCATAGGCGACCTCTTAGTCATTCGAATTAGATAGCATATCTAATCCAAAATCATATAAAACTGTATCTATTTTCATCACACTATAATCTTTATGAATAATGAAATATTCAACAATCATATCTGTTTGAGATATAGGAGATAACGCATAACCTGCTAGTTTAAGAAAATCACTTGTTTCATCTAAATTCAAATGTAAGCCTATCGCTAGAGCTAATAGCTTTTCCTTTGACGGTTTCACTTTACCATTTAATAATTTAGAAAAATATTGTTTTGATAAGTTTGCCGAAGTATATACTTCTGAATTTTTCAATCCTTTTTGATGAATCAAGTCCTGTAGATATTTTTCAAAAGACTTGTGATATATACCTTTCAAAGCCTCTTCTAGCTCATCTTCATTAATTTCTTTTATTGAGTTGAACGTTTGAACACTTTCTTCATCTAATAAACAAAAAGAGTATTCCTTTTCTAAAGCTTTCTCAACATATTGTTCATCGATAAAACTAGCCACTTCATCAACTAATTTTCCTGATATCTTTACATCTTTATCGCCAAATACAACAAGCGTGATTTCTATATCATTTTCTTGTAGGAATCTAGTGAAAGCATCAATTGCAATTTGTATGCCTATTTCTTTAGGAAACCCATAATTTCCAGTCGCAAGTAATGGAAAAGCTATTGATTTGCATTCTGAATCTACCGCAAGTTGTAATGCTTTTTGATAACACTCACTTAACAAATACACTTCATTATGATTTCCATCAATCCAGATAGGTCCACTAACATGAATAATGTAGTTTGCGTTCAAGTTAAAACCACTTGTAATCGCTACTTCACCTATTTCTAAAGAACCAATCTCTTTACGTGCCTTTAATAGTTTTTCTTTTCCTGCAGCATTATAAATCGCTGTTTCTACTCCTGTTCCTATTGCAACATTAGGATTTGCAGTATTGACAATGGCATCCGCTTTTACTTTCGTAATATCATTTCTAATAATTTGAAAAGGCATATCTCCACCTAAATCAGTTATTCAGCAGTTAATGTGATATTGACTACACCAGAGTTTGTTGCTGTTTTCATATCACTAAGATATGGTTGAATCACAACATATGCATCATATACACCCGCACTTAATGCACGATTTAATTTCATCTTTGTAATATAGTTTCCATGACTGACTAAGTCTGATTGATATAATAATTCATCTCCATCTTTAAGATATAAAGCAAATGTCATGTAGTAACAATTATCATTACATGTAACAGTTAAAGTAACAGTATTACCATCTTCTGTCTCTACTTCTATTTCTTTACTTCCTTCAAATCCACCAATACCTTCTAGTGTATATTCACCATCAGAATTTTGTTCTACAGCAAATACAGAACTATCATAAGATTTAACACTAGTAACTTTAGAATCATTTCCTGCAAGTGCTAAATAGTGATTGAATTCTACTTTTGTTCCACTATCTACAACTAACTTTTCAATATCTTTACCATCAACACTAATTGTATCTTCATACCAATAGTTAGATTCAGGATTATGAAATTCAAATCCAGAAGTAATGGTTGTTTCATTTGCCGCAATAGTGAAACCACCCCAACCTGGTAGTGTAACATTTTGACTACGATCTACTGGCGTCTCTGGTTTTACATATGCTCCTTGGTTTTCATCAATTGGCTTTGTATCATTAGAGCGACTATTCATATTAAAAATATATCCTAGTAAAAAAGCTATTATTGCTAGTGCACAAATAATTATTCCTAATCCAATTTTATCTTTCTTTTTCATCATTTTTCCCTTTCAAAAATAATTGAGGTGATATTTCACCACCTCAATATAATCATAAATCAAAATTAATTCAATTCTTCACTTGAATTATCGTTAGTTTCGCTAGTACTCTCTGTACTATCTTCTGTAGTTTCTACTGTACTAGAAGAATCTTGTTTCGTTATTGAATCATCTTCTGTAGCATCATCACCATTTATAATAGTATCTTCACTAATATTTTCTTCTGGTATAGTTTCTGTCTCTTCTTGAACTACCTCATCAGAAATATTTTCATTAGTACTAGTTTCTGGTGTAGTCACTTCATCTGTACTATGTTGTACGTCATTAGAAGTAGTAGAATCCTTAATTACAAATTCTATTGTTTCAGGAGTTTTATCAGCATTTGATAATTTATTTTTATCCTCTTCTGTAGCAACAATAACTTTCGTTAAACTTGTGCAACTTTCAAATATAGAATCAACATCTTCTACATTAGTTGTATCAAAACTTGATAAATCTAGTTCTGTAATATTTGTACAACCTGTAAACATACCTTTCATTTCTTTAACTTCGCTTGTATCAAACTTAGTTAAATCTAAACTTGTTAATGCAGAACAATTAGCAAACATATATGACATATACTTAACATTTTCTGTATTAAAGTTACTTAAATTGATATTTGAAAGTTTCGCACATCCTGCAAACATAGCATACATATTTATTACATTCGATGTATCGAATTTACTAGATAATGTTAAAGTCTCTAAATTTTCACATCCTGCAAATAGGTTAAACATCATCTTTATATGTGATGTATCGAAATTACTTAAGTCAAGACTAGTTAAAGATGAGCAGCCATAAAACATTCCAACTATTCCATATCCACCATAAGATGATTGATTAGCTTCATCCATCAAGCTACTTGTATCAAATGATGATATATCAATTGTTTTTAATGAAGAACATCCTCTAAATAACGCCGCCATATATTTAACGTTCTTTGTATCAAAATGACTTAAATCTATAGTTTCTAAACTGCTGCATTCATCAAACATAGACGTTATATTAATCACATTTGATGTCACAAAATTATCTGGTAATGTTAAATTCTTTAACTTAGAACAGCCAGCGAAGATAGCATACATACTTTCTACTTGACTTGTATCAATATGATTTAAAGTAATTGTTTCTACGCTTAATTCAGAAAACATTTCCGATGAATCCTTATTCAAGATTACATCCTGATTTTCTTTTGTCGTACTGATGTAATATGTTAAACCATCTTGCCAACCCACAACTGATCCGTTTTCTAACACAGAGAAATCTGTTAGATTACCATTTTCTATTGAATAACCTGTAGGAATTTGATCACTTGTCGTAAATACAATACTTGTTGGTTCAACTGTACCTTCTGATTCATCTGTCATAGGAATTAAGTTATTAAAATCATTACCATCTACTAATTGATAATTTTGTCCCCAATGAGCATAAAGTGTATCATCATCACCATAGAAGTAAATCGAATTATATCTTGTACCTTCAGTTACTTTACTACCGTAATCAGGATCAGTATACCAACCTGCAAAATCATAATTATCGCGAACTGCTGTAGGAAGAGCTCCTAGATATCCTTTTCTTTCTACAATCATTGTATTAGAAGAACCTTCTGCGATTGTTCCACCGTTAGGATCAAAAGTAATGATTTCAGCATATTGATATAAATAACCTTGTTCACTTATAGATTTAGCTTTTGTTATATCTACAACACTTTCATCATAATTAGGTAAATTTGTACAACCTGCAAACATACCTGTTGATTCAGTTACATTTCCAATGTTAAATTCTTGTCCAATAGAAATATACTTTAATGCTGTATCCCCACTAAACATATAAGACATATCTGTAGCTGTTTTCGTAATTGCATTTTCTAAATTCAAATAAGTTAAAGAAGTACAATTCTTAAACATACCACTCATATTTTGAATCTTATATGTCTTGAAACGTATCATATAAGATGTTTCTTCTACATAATCAACTGTTTTTAGGTTTGTACAATCCGCAAACATTTCTTCTGTAGTTGTAACTGCATAAGCTGCTAGAGCTGAAATATTAATGCTTTCTAATGAACTACATCCTTTGAACATTGCCTTCATTGTCGTTACATATGATGTTCTAAATATTGAATCATCTGTTATTTTACCAAAGTAAACATCCGTTAATGATGAACAACCTTCAAACATACTTTCCATTTTCTTTAAGCTTGATGTTTTCATCTTAGAAAGATCAATACTTGTTAGCGCAGTACAGCCTTTAAACATTTCAGCCATTGTTGTTACTTTACTTGTATCAATATTATTAAATGATACAGAAGTTAAATTTGTTAATCCAGCAAACATCTTAGAAGAATCTTCATTAAAGATGATATCTTGATCTGATTTCGAACTACTTACGTAATATGTTTTTGTCGTCTCATCATACCAACCTAAAATTGATTTATCACTTGTAGAGGATACATCTGTCGCTTCTGCTGGAATAGTTTCTGAATTTGTAAATACAATGCTTGTTGTACTTTCTGGAATACTATTTCTAAATGTTTCACCATCAGCGAGTTTATAACTTAAAGCTGCCCAATGTGCATATAAAGTAGTATTACTATCACTTGTATATACATCACTTTCACTCACTTTATTTCCACCTGTTTTAGATGTATACCAACCTTCAAACTTATATCCATCTTGAGTTAGTTGTGTAAACTTACCATTTTCTAGATAAGCACTATATGGATGATTCTTTTCTACTAGTAAGTCACTAATACCACTATCTATGCCATTACCATCAAATTTAACCGTTCTAACATCTACATATAAGTAACCACCATCACCATATGCCTTAGCTAATTCAGCATTTGTCTTAGAACTATCATAGTGAGGTAATTTACTACAATTTGTAAACATTCCTGTAGAGCTTGCACTATCACTAATTGTAAATTTACTACTTACATTAATCGTTGCTAGGTTTGTATCTTGTGCAAACATATTTTCAAAGTTAGTCACTTTACTTGTATCAAGCTTAGTAAGATCTAACGATTCTATAGCAGAACAATTTTCAAACATGCTTTCCATACTAGTAACACTACTTGTATCAAAGTTAGAAACATCAATATTTGTTAAGCTAGAACAACCCGCAAACATAGAAGACATATCTGTTACAGAACTTGTGTTGAACTTAGATACATTTAATGAAGTTAATGAAGAACATCCTCTAAACATTCCCATCATATTTGTAACATTATTTGTATTAAGTTTAGATAAATCTAATGATTCTAACTTACTACAGCCATCAAACATGTATTGCATATCTGTTACAGCACTTGTATTTAGTTTAGAAGTATCTAATGTTGTTAAACTACTACAACCTGCAAACATAGATGACGTGTCTATCACTTTACTTGTATCAATACCACTAATATTAATTTCTGTTAGATTTGTACAACCTGCAAATAGATTACTCATATCTGTAACAGAACTTGTATCTAACTTAGAAATATCCAAAGAAGCTAATTCTTTACAATTTTCAAACATCGCTTCCATTGTTGTTACTTTACTTGTATCAAAGTTAGATAAATCTATACTTTCTAAGTTATTACATCCATAGAACATGTTACTCATATTTGTAACATTACTTGTATCGACATTATTGAATTGAATAGATGTAATATTCGAACTATTAAACATTGAAGCACTATCTGGATTAAATATTACTTTTTGTCCTTCATTTTGTGTACTTACATAATATGTTGTGCCTTCTAACCAACCAACAACTGACTTATTTTTAGTAACAGATAAATCTGTTAGTTCTGTAGTAGTTGCTGAAGCATTTGTAAATACAATACTTGTTGCGCTTTCTGGAATCTTTGATTTAAAGCTAGATCCATTTACTAAATAACTATTCCAATGAGCATATAAAGTAATATCTTCATCACTGTTAAAGATTGTTTCATCAGTTACTAAAGTTCCACCAGTAGCTTCTGTATACCAACCACCAAATACATAATTACTATTTGTACGAGTTGGTGTAGGTAAACTTAGGCTACTAGAACCATATGTATAACCTTTTTCAACAATCATTGATGTTGTATCTACTGTAGCATCATCTGCGTTTACATTAAAAGTAACAGTATGTGGATTTACATATAAGTAACCACCATCTCTAGTACTAACTGCTTTATTAATACCCCAAGCATAAATTTCATAATTTGGTAACTTTGTATCGTCCTCAAACATATATGTATCTTCAGTAACTTTCGAAGGATCAATCAATGAACTTACATAAATATTTTTAAGTTTATCACAGAATAAGAACATACCATATGTTCTAGTGACACTAGAGAAATCAAAATTTCTTAAATCCAGTGTTTCTCCAAGATAACTTCTAAACATTGCGGCCATGTCTTGTACGTGACTTGTATCAACATTATCAAAACAAATATTACTTAGATTTATTGTGCTTGGTGTTTTAGAGACATTAAACATATCATTTGATTTTTCATTAAACACAATTTTTCTATTTGAATTTTGTGTCGTTATATATAATGTGTGCTTAAAATCTTGACTAGTGTACTTATCAATATATGCCCAAACAGATGGTTCACCTGTTGCAGAAACAACTTTTATTGCATCAGAACGAATATCTTCCGGTATCACGTTGTCCGTAAAGACAATTGTATCAATACCATATTCGTAATTATAAGTATTATAAATACTAAAGAACTCTTGTCCTGTCACTAATGTATATGTTTTCCAATGTGCATATAAAGTTACTGTTTCACTAACTTCCGCTGTAACAACAGTATCACTTGTCACTTGTACTCCCGTACTATCTGCCGCTGTATACCATCCAGCAAAGTCATAATCATTATGTGTTGGCGTTGGTAAGTCACCATATGCTTGACCTTTTTCTACTAGCTTTGTTAGCGTGTCACAAGTAGCTCCATCAGCGTTTAATTCAAACTTAACATTAACGATGTCTAGATATAAGTATCCACCACGAGCAATTGATATCGCTTTAGCTTTATCTATTTGCTTACTATCAAAGTTATCTAACTTGATACATCCTCTAAACATTCCACTAGAGTCTTGAACATTTGTTACATCAAACTTAGATGTAGCGACAATCTTAGATAACTCAGTATCAAGTGAGAACATACCTCTCATGTCAGTTACATTACTTGTATTAAAGCTAGATAAATCTAATTCTTTCAAATGATTATCTAATGCAAACATGCTATACATGCTTGTAACATTACTTGTATCAAATGATGTTACATTTAATGTTTCTAAATTAGAACATCCATAGAACATCATAGACATGTCTTGTGCACTAGACGTATTTAATCCTGATACATCTAATGTTGTTAACTTCGAACAGTTTTCAAACATTGATGAGAAGTCTTTAACTTGACTTGTGTCTACATTTTCACCAAATGTAATCTCTGTAAAGCGAGCTTCAGTAGTTAAACTGCTTGACGCAAACATTCTTGAAGAATCTTTATTGAAGATTACAGGTTGATTCGCATCTACTGTACTAATGTAATATGTATCTCCATCTAACCATCCAACTACTGACTCATCTTGTGCTGTTGATAAATCTGTTAGACTAGCACCACTAGGGATTTGCTCATAAGTAGTAAATACTACTTTTGTTGCGGAAGTAGGAATTGCACTATTCACTTTAGCGCCTTCATTTAACATATATGACTTGTAATGAGCATAATATGTAACATTTGTTGAAGTAGAATCACTTGTAGTAACTTTTGTACCACCTGTTTGCTCTGTATACCATCCAATAAATACTTTTCCTTCTAATGTTGCTGTTGGGAAATCACTAGTAGAACAATATGAATTGTATTGTAGATAAGTACTATATGGTTGACCACTTTCAACATAGAAATTTGCTTTATTAACTGTAACAGTAGCGTCACCTGTTCCCTTTGTTAATGTTCCACCATTTGCATCAAATGTAACAATCTTACCATTTACATATAGATATCCATTGTCACGAACTGTTTTAGCATATGTTTTATCTTGACCACCTTCATAGTCCTTTTTTGAATAATTTGGTAATTTTTCATCATAACCAAACATAAATAGACTATATCTTGTCACATATGTTTTATCAGTATAATCATCAGATACATTCTCAGTGCTAAAATGATCTCCAACTAATATAGCTTCTAATTGATTATTATCACTTAGCATCAATCGCATATTTGTAACTTTACTTGTATCAAACGATGTTAAATCTAGATATTCTAAACTTGTACAATGACCAAACATGCCTTCCATATTTGTTACATTACTTGTATTAAATGACGTTAAATCTAGTTTTTCTAGTCCCGCACAATATTGGAACATGTAATACATGTTTGTAACATTAGATGTATCTACTACATCATTAAAATCAATTTCCGTTAATTTCTGCTTATTATTAAACATCTTACTGCTATCCGCATTAAATACGATTGCTTTAGATGCATCTTGTGTACTTACATAATATGTTGTTCCATCTAGCCAACCAACAATAGAATTACTACCATCAGATGCTAAGTTTGTTGTTGTAACGCCACTAGGAGCTTTATCTGTTGTGAAAACTACCTTTGTAGCATCAGCTGGAATATTATTATTGAATGCTTCACCTGTTTGTAGTGTTACACCATCAGCCCAATGAGCATATAATGATTGGTTATTTTCAACAAAATCTGTACCATTTACTTTTGTGCCATCCGTAGGATTTGTATACCATCCAACAAATACTTTTCCTTCTAATGTTACTGTAGGGAAATAATTACTATATGCTTTCCCTATTTCTGCATAAACAGTCTTTCCTGATTCACTATCTGCTGTTTTACCACCATTAGCATTAAAATAAATTTCTACAATTTTCTTTGCCACATTGATATCAACGTTAGTATTTCCATTTACTGTACCTGTATAAGAAGCTTCACCTTGATAAGCATATTCATTTTCTTTCAATAATTTGATGTTATTTACTTTATAAGTTGTTCCTTCAGCTACATAACGAGTATATGCACGTTGGCTTGCATACAACTTATTGTCTAATAGTAAATCAAATTCTAGTGCATCTGTAGAAGGTGTAGATCCACCAGTATTAGTTACATTACAAGTTACATTTAACTCATAATATTGTTTATCTGTAAAAGTGAAAACGAGTTTGTCTGTATAATCACCATTTGATCTAGTACCACCTTCTGTGGAAAGAGATAATGTTTTAGTAAATTCATTATCCTTTTCAATATCATCACTTAACGCATCATCAGATGGGAAATTCCAAGATGTATCTTGAGATACAACTGTGTCACCATCTGTAATTGTATATGGAATTGAATATTCCCCTTTTGTTAGATTAAACAGATTTTGAGAATGCATACTAATATTCAATTGATGCTTAGCACTTACTTTACCAGTTATTTCAATTGTTCCTTTGTTATATTCATCAAAACCAACACCAGTAGGAATACTTACTTCATAAGTAGAAGTAGAGATAGTACCAGTATTAGTTGCAGAATCCTCTGCTCCAATAAGTTGTGTACATAAACCACATACAAAAGAAGCTGGAATTAATGTATATAATAATGTCTTTCTTAAATTAATCATGTTCCCTCTTCTTTCTAGCAAATATAAACACGCATAATGAACCCATTAGTAATGTTGTACCTAAAGGAATAAAGTATTCTTTTGTTGTGCTCAATACTTCCGTGGATACTACTTGATATGTACTTGATGAACTACTTGTTGTAGTTGTTGAAGTTGAACTACTACCCTTTGAAGATGAATCATCATCTTTCTTTTTCTTTTCATATCTAGCTTCTAAATCTAAATCATCTGTAATGACTGTCGCAAAATCCCATTTGTCGTTTGTTCCTTTGATATACCAACCTAAAAAGTTATAATCATCTCTTGATACATGACTTGGTTCACGAAGCGTTTCACCATAATTAATTTCATATATAATTGTTCGATTATAGTCATATAAAGTAACTTTTGCTGGCGCATTATATGTAATATCACTAGATTTATCTTCCGCTAGTGTTGTGATTAAATTTATAGGAAACATTAGGAATAATCCCAACATTAGAATTAAATATTTCTTCATTTCTTTCCCCTTTCTTAAATAAGGCAAAAGCTATAGTCCAAACTATAGCCTAAAAATCTATATACTTACCTCTTAATCTTGCGCCGTTTTTGTTTCAAGTGTAGCTATATATGTCACTTTACCAGTATATGTTCCAGAAACAAAAGCTTCACCCTCTTTAGGAGCTACAACTTGATATTCCAATGTCACTGAAGGTGTTGTACTAGAATAGATAAATAATGTATCCCCTGGACTAACTTCTTTTTTTGTTTCACCTGTCACAATTTTAACTGTATAAGGAATTGTATTAACCGTTTCGCTATATGTTTGATAGCTTAGGGTAAATGCACCATCTTCACCAGAACCAGTAGCTGTAATTTTCAATTGTTTACCTGCTTCAATTTCTGCATTCTTAATACCAACTGTTGCTTGTTTTGCTTCTCCTCCAGTTAAATCAATATTTTCTGTTTCTGTAGGAATATCCCACTCCCAACTAGATTTAACGGTATAAGTAACGGTTGTTGTACCAGATTGAGTAGCTGGAGTAGGAGTAGCATCCTCTGCCAAAATCACTGAACTCATCGATGTTATCGTCGTAACTGCAGATAGTGCAATTGCTGTAAATTTCTTAATATTCATCATATCCTCCAGATTCATTTAAAGAATCTTATTTCTTATCTATATTCCTTCATTATTTTAACGCATATTTATGTTTCATACTATTAAATGTACTGTATTTCATCGTATGTAATCATTAATTTTTATTATAATGAAAGTAACTTACTTAAGAGGTGTTCTATGGGACTTACAATTAATGATGCACAACTATTTATCGATGAATACTACGATAAACAATCTCCTACTTCAGAAGATGATTTTCACTTTACAGAATGTTTAGAATATTTGATTCATGAAACAAATCATCCTCGTTACATGATGGATCTAGGAGGTTGGTACTATGCTAGGAAACAATTTAATTTAGCTGAAGAATATTATTTACAAGCTGCTAGTTTAGACTATGATTCAGCCTATTCTTGTCTTGGTTATATTTACTATTATGGCCGTACAGGAAAACCAGATTATCAAAAAGCATTTGAATACTATTCTAAAGCTAGTCAAGCTGGTGATATCACTTCCACTTATAAAGTGGCTGATATGTATCGTAACGGCTATTATGTCGAGAAAGATTATCAAAAATACAGTGAAATTATCAAAGGCTTATATCCTAAAATTAAAGATACTCGAAACTTGTTCGCCCCACTTCCTGAAATATATTCGCGTTTAGCCAAAATATATAAACAAGAAGGAAAAATAGAACAAGCAGTAAATTTATTATTGTACGCAAAAGACTTCCAGGCCCAAAGATTACACTACAATGGATTTTTCGGTGATTTAACCATCATGAAATATATCATTCTTGATTTATATAGCATGATTGGATTTGATGAAACATCTATTGATTTATTCGACTTATATTATGCTCTTCAATTTCCGTGTGAAATATCTATTTTCATGAATGGCAAAGCACATCTTATTCAAGTGATAGAAAATGAAAATCAATCCTATATTGTTATGGATAAGATAAATTACGAAAACATAGATGACTTCTTTTCTAGAGCAAGTATAGATAATATAAGGTTATCTGCTCTAGCTTTTACGATAGATTATGTGGTGGTGACAAAATGGAAATTATAAATACTGAATCTAACTCACAATATGATGAGTATAAAAATCTCATTCTACAGCGAGATGAATTGAATAAAAAAGCATTTCAATATCAAGAAGAGTATTATCGAGAATTCGGTAATTTAATGAAAGAATTGTTCTCTCTAAAAGTGGAATGCATTTGTTTGAAAAAGAAGATTAGCTATTGCCAAATGTGTCTCAACCAAAACAAAACCATTTTAGCTTCTAGTTTAAACGAGCATATATCTATCGTGATGAAAGAATATTATGAAGAGCTAAATGAATTAGTGGAACACATAAAATATGCAAATAATGTAACATCTATCTCTTTAAGTGATATACAAAAAATCAAAAAGATTTATCGCTATATTGTTAAAAAGATTCATCCTGACATGAATCCTGAGCTTTTTAAACGTGATGAAATTAAAGAATTATGGAAAAGAACAAGTGTTGCTTATACTTGTAACAATCTAAAAGAACTTCAAGAAATACAAATATTAGTTGATGCATTAGATACAAGTGGAACCCATGTTCAGATTGAAAATATCAGTCAAAAGATAGATGAACTCAAAAAAGAAATCGATAAAATAATCCATTCCACACCTTATGAATATAAATATTTATTAGATGATTCTATCGAAGTACATCATAAAAAGTCTGAATTAAAAAAAGAAATCGAAGAATATATCACTTATAAAAAACAATTAGAAACATTATTAAGCCAATATGATATTAAAGAATATCAAAGTTAGGAGTTACTTATGTCAAACGATTTAACAATAACAGAACATGAACTAGTAACAATCATTGAAACATCAGGAATTACAAACTTAATTAAACCTTTAATCAAAGAAATCTATTTATTTGATACATATATTGCTGGTACATCATTTATAGAAGATAGCGCTATTTTTAAGACACTAAAAGTAAATGATCATCTCATTCTAAGAAGAGAAACAGATAATAAATTTGATGAAAAAGCAATTCTAATATTGAATCAACAAAATCAAAAACTAGGTTATATACCAAGAAAAGATAATGAAATATTTTCAAGATTACTAGATGCTGGAAAGTTATTAACCGCATCTATTAAAGAAATCAATCTAAAAGGTGATTACTATACCATCAAGATTAATATTTATTTAGTAGATTTCTAATAGTTTAGGAGAAATACTATGAACAATCTATTTATTAATGGAATTACAATCAATTGGGACGAGGTTGATCAATATAGTTATATTTCAGAAATTGAGTCAATTAATACAATTAACGAATTATCATTTACAAGTCCTATTACCTTCTTTGTTGGAGAAAATGGCACTGGAAAATCCACACTACTAGAAGCTATTGCAATAGAAGCTGGTTTTAACCCTGAAGGTGGTAGTAAAAATTATCGTTTTTCAACTTATGATAGTCATTCTGAGTTGTGTAATGCACTTAGACTAGTACGAGGATACAAAAAAGAAAAATGGGGATATTTCTTTAGAGCTGAAAGCTTTTATAATGTTGCAACACAAGAAAAAGAATACAATGGTGAACTATTATCACAAAGATATCATGAAAAATCTCATGGAGAAAGCTTTCTAGAATTAACTCAAAATGTTCTTTCTCCAAATGGTCTATACCTTTTAGATGAACCAGAAGCCGCGCTTTCTCCTCAAAGACAATTATCATTACTTATTGAAATATCTAAGTGTGCAAATAATGGTTCACAATTCATCATTGTGACTCATTCTCCTATATTATTAGGCATTCCCGATGCTAGTATTTACAGTTTTGATGACGGTCCTATCCATTCATGCTCATATGAAGATACTGATTCATATAAAATCATGAAAATGTTTATTGAAAACAAAGAAGCCTTACTTCGTCGATTATTTGAAGAAGAATAAAAATAAATGATGAAGATTCTAAAATCAAAACATGATATATCTCATCATGTCACGAATAACATATAATTTTTGT
>CAVCUC010000032.1:14148-24078 GCA_963605225.1 bacterium | reverse complement strand
CTTTCATCTTGTTTACTAATAAGCTAGTAGACATACCTGCTGCACAAAATAAATAAACGTTTTTCATTTTCTTTCTCCTTTAGTCTAGGTCTTCTCCATGACTTGCGATAACTTTCTTATACCAATAGAAGCTATCTTTCTTATATCTATTATAAGTTCCATTTCCTAAATCGTCAGCGTCAACATATACAAATCCATAACGTTTTGACATTTGGTTTGTACTAGCAGAGATTAAGTCAATGCAACCCCAAGTTGTGTATCCCATTAAATCTACACCATCTTCAACAACAGCTTTTTCCATTTGTTCAATGTGTTGTCTTAGATAGTCGATACGATATGCATCATGAACTTTTCCATCTTCTAATTTGTCATATGCACCAAGTCCATTTTCTACGATAAATAATGGTTTTTGATAACGGTCATATAAGTCGATTAGAGATTTTCTTAATCCCATTGGATCACAAGCCCATCCCCAATCACTTTCTTTTAGATATGGATTTTTTACGCCAGAATAGATGTTTCCACCACTGATTGGTGCAGAGCCTTCGCTACTTACACAATTTGATGAATAATAAGAGAATGATACGAAATCACTAGGATAAGCTTTTAAGATTTCTTCATCTCCTACTTCCATCTTAATAGAGATACCTTTTAGTTCTAATTCTCTTAAATAGTGTGAAGGGTAGTAACCTCTTGCTTGTACATCTGCAAAAACAAATAGGTCACGTTCTTGTTTTTGAGCTAGTAATACATCTTCTGGTTTACATGTATATGGATATACAGTTCTCTTTGTAATCATACAACCAACTTGTACATCTTTAATCACTTCATGAAGAATCTTAGTTGCTAATGCACTCGCAACAAATTGATGGTGCATTGCTTGAGCAACAACAGCTTCAAAGTCTTCTTTCTTGAAGTGGTCTTGAATCATTGCACCTGTTGTTAAGCAATGTCTAGACATACTATCTACTTCATTAAATGTTAGCCAATATTTAACTTTATTCTTATAACGGTTAGCGATTGTTTCTACAAACTTTGTAAAGAAGCCAATACATCTTCTATCTGTCCAACCATCATATTCTAATGCTAGGTGTAGTGGTGGTTCATAGTGACTGATTGTAACTAATGGTTCAATGCCATATTTAGCACATTCATCAAATACATCATCGTAGAATTTTAATCCTTCTTCATTAGGTGTTTCATCATCCCCATTAGGATAGATTCTCGTCCAAGCAATAGATAATCTAAATACTTTGAATCCCATTTCTGCCATTAAAGCAATATCTTCTTTGTAGCGGTGATAGAAATCAGATCCTCTACGTTTTGGATATTTTGTGATATCTAAATCATCTTTAGCAGCGTTAACCATTTCAGTTGTATAAGTGTTATGTTTAACATAATCACAGTTATCTACATCAGGTTTGTATGTCGCAACATCACATACGGACATACCTTTACCGCCTTCATTCCATCCACCTTCATATTGGTTAGCAGCAGTAGCGCCACCCCATAAGAAATCATCTTTTAATCTATAACTCATTGTCTTGTTCCTCACTATAATATCCAGAATCTTCTGCTACTTGCTTAACAACATTCATTTTCTTTACGAGTAGTAAGCAATAAAGAACATCGAATATAAATTGAAGAGATATAGAGAAATAGATGTTACTTAAATCAGCAGTATTTCCTGTAGGAATGGTATACATAATATCTGTACAATTCTGTAATAATTCAGGTTTTACATTTAATGAACAGATTAGTAATGTTGGTATTTTCCGTTTACGTAATTTTTTAAGTATCGTTAACATTGCTGTGTTTCTGCCACTATGTGTAATGACAATGGCATAACAAGGAATGTTTTGACTTGTTAAGTAGTCTACATATTGATAATGGAAACTATCAGATGATTTTGCATCTATTCCTAATTCTTCTAATTTATATACGAAGCAATCCGCTATCTTATGGTTTACACCTGTACCAAATATGATTAACTTATGCGTTAAGATATTTTGTACAGTACGGTTTAAAACAGTTTTATCCATTGCGGATGCAGTAAATTCTAGGATTTTTTGATATTGTATTGGAAGCTTTTCTAAAACTTCATCAATACTAGAAGAAAAAGTAAATGGTTGTTCACAACTTTGAGCATTTACTTTTTCTGCGTCTTTAAATTGTTTTGCATATTCAATTTTAAAATCTTTAAACCCTTTAAAACCAAGTTTAGTCGCAAAACGATTAATTGTGGCAATACCAACATTTGTTCTTTTTGCTAGTTCAGAAATAGATAGTTCGAGTACTGTAGAAGGATTTTCTACAATATAATCTCTAACAGATTCTTCTGCTTCAGTTAAATTGTTTAATGACTTTAAATATTGAATCATAATACCTCACTTAGCGATAAGCTATTTATTTAGTGCGGCTTGTTCCTCATTGTATGCTTGATCATCTAACATCTTGAAGAATGGATAGAAGATTACACATTGTAATACTAATGCAACTAGAATTGCAATGAAGAATGGGAAGCCACCTCTTAAGAATGCGGCAATTGGGTTAGGAATTACCCAAGCTACTTCTACTGCAGGGTTGAAGTTTGAACTATTGATAAAGCCAGTTGCTACACTAATCCAAGCTACTAATGCACCAGCTAATGGAGCTAAGATAGTAGGGATTAACATAATTGGGTTATACATAATAGGAACACCAAATACTAATGGTTCGTTAATGTTGAATAAGCCAGGAACGATAGCGACTTTATTTAATGCCTTATAACGTTCACTCTTTGCCTTAAGCATAACGATGTTTAAACCAAGAGTTGCACCAGTTCCACCCATCATACCAAACAATACGATGATAACGAATAAGATATATGGAATAGGTTGACCAGCTTGCATAGCTTCAATATTTGCTGTAGTGATAGCTGCAGAAATAGGAAGATATACAGCGTTAAGTGGACTTGGGTGAATGCCAAAGAACCAGAATAATGCACGAATTACACAATATAATACTGGAGTTAACATTGATGTACCTAAGATAGCCATTAATGGAACCATTAGGATATCTTTGAACCAAGTATAGATATCGCCATAACTTGTTAATGAGAATCCCCATTTGATAACTAATGCAACACCAAAGATGATCATACAAGCAATGATAGGTGTCATTGCGGCTGATACGTTAGGTGGTACTTGTTCAGGCATCTTGATACTTACATTACGTTTAATTAATGTGTCATATAACTTAGTAACTAATAGACCAATAAGAATGGCTAAGAACATACCGTTACTACCTAAGTTAGATGATAGTAATGCTGCTACTGATGAGTCACCAACTGTTACTGTTTGTGGCATTAAGATGACAAATACAGCAAGAGAAGCTAGTACACATGGTTTAATGTCTTGTTTTAAATTCTTAGCATAGCTATAAGAAATAGAAACAACAACATATAGAGCAAGCATTGAACTTGTTGCGGAAATAAGTTCTTTTGCTGGAGCGAGTAAGCCGATATTTGTTAAGAAGTTAATCCATGGTTCAAATGGTAGGTTGACCAAAATGGATACGATACATACACCGACTGTGATACAGATGATTCCCATCATACCGTTTGTGATAGATTGAATCACTGGGTTTTGTGACATCTTAACCGCAAATGGTTGTAATGTCCTTTCTAGAAAACTTGTAAATTTGTTAAACATGTAAATCTTTTCCTCCGATGCAAGTAGAATACCAAGTTGTGTATACGCTTACAATCGAATTTAAGTTACTTGAAAACGGTTTCCGGAAATCATTTTCATTATACTATACCAAATGGAAATTATTTCCAAAATCTTTTCCGGTATATAAAAAAACAGCTCCTACTAGAGGAACTGTCTTTTGGGGGACGTATTAGTCTATTAACTTACTATCTTTTAATAGTAGTTCTAAATCTGTACCTTTAACTTTCTTTAACACAAGCTTTAAAGCTTCTTTTTCTACAAAGTTAAGAGGGAATTCAATGATAGGTTTCTTATCAATAGCGTAATATACAGCTTTTAGTAATTCTCTTACATCGTATTGGCTACCCCATACTTCAGGTACACCACGGTCAATATCAAGTAGTGTATAAGCAGCTTCCATACCTGTACGGATAGAATATTCAGTAGTGAAGATTGTATCTCTTGGTGTTTCAGCAAATTGACCAATGAAGGCAAAGTTTACAGCACCATTAGGAACTACTTTAGGTCTATCAGATTCTTTTCTTGGTTGGAAGAATGCATTGATATAAGGCATGAAACATGTTGTTGTATTACATGCATTATGTGCTAAATCTTCAATTTGATCTTGAGGGATACCAATGTGATATAGCCATTCCATAGCTACTTCAGCACCTGTACAATCTCTCATGGCTTTCTTTACATAGTTACCTTCTCTATTTGTATTTAAAGAATATAACCATACAAGTACCATGTTCTTATCTTGTGATTTGAATTGAGGTTGACGGTTAATTGTCCAAGATAAATACCAATTATCTGTACTATCTTTAACTGTTACGATACCACCAGTAGTAACTTTACCATTACGAGGATCACGCTTACAGATATTAATAATATGTTGAATGATTTCTTCGTTAGATGTTGCGACTGTAGCACTCATCCAGTTAGTAGCGTTGATATCACTGCAGAATGTTTCAGGATGACCAAACTCACCATCTTTAGCTTGAGCAGCAATAGCTTTCCACATATCCCATGATTCACCAAATCCATCTTTTAAGTTAGATAAATCAGGGGCTGTATTTTGATCACCATAGCATGATGTATCTGTGCAACAACCATTTGTGATAAATACTAAGTCTTCTTCAATTAGATCAATTGTTTGTTTCTCACCATCTTTAACATAGATGATTTGTTTAGCAACTCTCTTATCACCAACATGGTCAATGATGACATTCTTAACATCTACGCCATATTCAATCTTTACACCACGTTCTGTTAGATACTTAACAGCTGGTAAAATCATGCTTTCAAATTGGTTGTATTTTGTAAAACGCAATGCACTGAAATCAGGTAAACCATCAATGTGGTGTACATAACGGCATAAGTAACGTTTCATTTCTAATGCACTAGACCACTTTTGGAAAGCAAACATTGTTTGCCAATATAACCAGAAATTTGTTTCCCAGAATGAATCAGGTAATACTTCAGAGATTTTCTTATCTTCTAATTCTTTTTCTGGAGTCATGAATAATTTAGATAAAGCCATAGCTGATTCTCTATCTAATTCAAACTTCTTATCTGTATGAGCATCTTTTCCACAACTGATACTAGCTCTACATAATGAGTAGTTAGGATCATGTTTATTTAACCAATAATATTCATCTAATACAGATACACCAGGTGTTTCAATAGAAGGAATATCACGGTACATATCCCACATACATTCGAAGTGGTTATCCATCTCACGACCACCACGCATGAAGAATCCTTTTGTGACATCTCTTTTACCATCACAACTACCGCCAGCTAATTCTAATTTTTCTAATAAGTGAATGTGTTCACCTTTCATTTGACCATCACGTAAGCAATAGAATGCGGCAGATAGTCCTGCTAAACCAGTACCAATGATATAAGCTGATTTCTTGTCTACATCCTTTGGTTTTTCTGGACGAGCGAATGATTCATAAGTTCCTGCTGAATAATACATAATTTATATTCTCCTTTTTCTTACAATTTACAGTTTAGTAAGGAAAAATGAATTTTAAATGTACATAAAGTGAGGCGTGTATAAATTTTTATCACATTTGAGAAAATGATAAAAACACTTGTTTCATAGTGACGCAACGCGATTATGCCATCGTTTTAACGAATTCGGCAAAATAAGGTAATGTAAACCATAATTGACCATAACCTTCTGTATACAAAATACCTTTGTTTAATAGACGTTTGCGATATACAGAAAATTTATTATTTTGTAAGTTTGTTAATTCTTGTATCTCACTCACTTGATTAATTGTGTTTATGGCCATAGCGATTAAAATCTTTTTTTCCATTTGACTTGTTTCAGACCATATCTTTTTATAAGAGTATTCTTCTAGTTTGACCCTATAGTTTGTCATAACATCGAGTTCTTGATTATGATTTTGCTTTTCCCATGTGTAATAGCCTAATAACTGAAAAGCAAAGGGATATCCATTAGTTTTTCTTGCCATATCTAGTGCTTCATTCTCGGGAATATTTAAGACATGTTCATATGAACTAGCCATACCGGTGAAATTTAAAGGTGTCAGTTCTTCTTTAGGGGCTCTATATAAAAAGGTTAAGGATTCACCATCTTGTATCTTATTAATATTTTCATATAATCCTGTCATTAATAAAAATATTGGATTTTCATTTCTATACAAAATTTGAAATTGTGAAATGAATTCTTGAATGCTTTCAGTGTTAGCGACTTCGTCGATTGTAAATAATACTCTTTGATTTTTCTTTTTAGCGATTTCAAATAGTTTTCTTAATGCAATACGCTTATCAGTGATTTTTATGCCACGTTCAATCGTAGTCCCAATTTTGATAAAAGATAAATCTAGTTGCATATCTATCGCTGATTGATAAATATCTTCAATGTCATATAGTTCAGCTACAGCAGTAGTTAACATATCTTTATCTTTAGCATCTAAGTCAACCACAATCCAATTAGGTTCATTTTTGATTTGTTTAACAATATTAGCTAATAATACTGTTTTACCACTACCTCTAACACCTGTAATGATATATGTTTGACTACTTGGTTCATCTGCTAAAAACATATTTAAGATATTGTCTGTGGATACACTTCGATCGATGAATTGTTGTGGCTTTTTACCAAATGAAACTGTATATGGATTGTTCGCTTTTTGCATAATATTACTCCTTTTCTAAATTTTATTATTTGTTATTATTTAATTCAAGATTTATTATTTGTTATTATTCCATTTTAAATTTATTGTCTGTTATTATTTACATAAAAACACGTACTAAAACGAGAAAATAATGTAGTGCTTAATTGATATGATTTATTGTTACGTGTTAAGATGAAATGCTCTAAAGTTAGTGCGTGCTAAGAAGAGGTATATGTGATGGATGGTAAAATGATATTTCCTTTAACTAAAGCTGCTTTTACAGCTGGAAATGCTAAACAAGCTGTAGAAGCGATTGAAGATGAAGATGTAAGAAACATTGCAACAGCTGAACTATGCTACTTTACGGGAGATGCTCAAGCATGCAGTGATATTGTTGAAAAATATCTTACAAGTACAACGAGAGAATTAAGATTTTCAGCTTGTTGCATGTATATCCTTTCTAATGTTGTGCTAAAGAGAAATGATGAACTACAAAAAGGTTTAGCCATCATCAGAGAATGTTCTAAACAAAATGAAGATGATTCTGATGAAAAGAAAGCTTTATGTAGTTTTGCTAAATATTTTTACTCTGTTTTATTGCGTTTACCAGTAGAAGATAACCCAGAAGATAGACTAACAGTATTTCATCTTCCATATGAAGTAAGAATTTGCGCAGCTTATATCATTGCCCATATGCTTTACTTACAAGGTGATTATGGTCAAGCTTTAGGAATTTGTTTAGGTGCAATTATATTTTGTGAAAAAGAGCGTCCAATTATCATGATTTATTTATATTGTATGATTGCAACATGTAATATGAATTTAAAGAATATTCCTGAAGCAGAAGAAGCTTTTATGAATGCATGGAAATTAGCGGAAAAAGATAAAATTATTCAACCTTTTATTGAACATCATGGTTTACTACAAGGATTGATGGAATCTTGTATCAAGAAAGATGATCCTGTGAAGTTTAGTCAATTTAATGATGCTGTTCTATCATTCAGTAGAAATTGGACAGATATACATAATACTTACTCTGAACAAAAAATAAACAATCCATTATCCACAATGGAATTTTCAATAGCAATGCTAGCATGTAGAGATTGGGATAACCAAGAAATTAGTGACCATTTGGGTATATCTGTAAATACCGTAAAACACTATTTAACAAGCATTTATGAAAAGCTAGGAATTAGTAAAAGAAGTGATTTAAAAAACTATATGCATATGTTTGAATAACGTGATTAATAGGCACTTTTTCGTGCCTGAAAGTGCCTTGAACTCATAGGTTAAGTCAATTATGATTTATTCGCAAAAATAAAATAAGAATAAAAATAAAGCTAATCTAGTTCAAGGAGGGAGTCTATGAAATTAGGGAAGTTATGTAAAAAACTAATGGTAGTCATGCTTATGGTGATGACAACACTAAGCGTGATACCAACATATGCTGAGGAAGATCCACAAAATAATACAGATAATACAGATACTACTGATACATATTATGTATGGTTTGATGGTACTATTGGTGTTCAACAGTTATTAAATAATGCTAGTGATACATCTACATATCATCCTGGTATGGAATCTTATTATGCAGGTGCTACAGATACTTGTGTAACGGTAACTAATGGTAAAGTGACTTTACCTGAAACGGCAGGTGAAACCACTAAATATGGTTATACCCTAAATGGTTGGTATGATGTATATAACAATGTATATTATGGAAAAGATCAGTTAGGTACAGAAATAGAAGTAACGAAAAGCACTGTATTTTACGCTGATTGGAAGGCAACAAACTATAATTTAGGAAGTTCATCACGCACAAAAGTAGAAGATAAAGTAGACACAAGTAGTTTTATTACAAATGATGTATTTGATTATAATGAATTATTTAATTTAAGAAGTGCTGAAAATGAAACAACTAATGCTAAAACATATGTAAATGAAAATGAACATGCAGAAGTATGGAAACTAGTAGAAAGTGGAGATTCTACACTTAATTTCTCATTTCTAAATTGGGCATATAATGATTTAACAAAATATAGAACTTTAGGTGCATTAAGTGGCATAACAGATAGTGATCATAATCAGAGTAAATATGAAATTACTCAAGGAATTATTTCTGGTAAAAATGACGCAATACTAAATGCATTATTTACAAAAAGTGATGATTTAGGACGTTATTATCTAGGTGAAGGTGATTATTTATACCAATACGACGATGATTCTAATAGTAAGTATTATGGCTATTACTATTATGATAGTAGTAAGAATGGTGCTTCTTACAATCAAGAAAAACAAAGATTCTATTTGTATCAAGATCCTGAATATATTTATGAACAAAAACTTTCAGGAAATGCTTGGATATATAAACCTGACAAAGACAAGACAACAGGGTTCTTACCATTTAATGATAATGAGACAGGAATCTATAATGAAAAAGATGGTGAAATCGATTATTGGTTTGGCTTAAAGAGTACAATTGATTTCTGGTTACCAAATAATGTCGCTACAGGTGGAAATAAAGCTGATACAGGCAAAGATATGGAGTTCTACTTCTCTGGAGATGATGATGTTTGGGTATTTGTGGATGATATCTTAGTATTAGATTTAGGTGGAATACATGGTGCAAGAAGTGGAAGTATTAACTTTTCTAATGGAGATGTTACTGTTGAAAATCCAAAAGGTGTATATTCTAGTTCTAAACTAGATAATACAATCAAAGCAGGAAATCATACATTAACTGTTTACTATCTAGAAAGAGGTTCATCTCAATCGAACTGTTCTATTTATTTCAATATCGCACCTAAATATGGTTTATCTATCACAAAACAAGATGAAGCAGAAGGAACGCTTTTGCAAGGTGCTAAGTTTGGTGTATATCTAGATGAAGCTTGTGAGAATAAAGCGATGTTATGGGATAATGTTGAAGAAACAGGGGACGCAACAAATGAATTTATTACAAATGAAAATGGTGTTGCGACTTGCTTCGGTATGATTGAAGGAGAAACATATTACGTTAAAGAGCTAGTAGCACCTAGTGGATATACTGTAAAAGATGAAGTAATTAAAGTTACTGTAAC
>CAVCUC010000032.1:0-14056 GCA_963605225.1 bacterium | reverse complement strand
CTACTGCTACAACGACTCCTACTTCTGAAACAACAAAGAAGAAAACAACAGAAAATACAAGTAGTAATGTTGTATATAATCTAGTAAGAACTTCTGTAAAAGAATAACAATACAAAGAGATGGTTGATGAGCTTATTAACCATCTTTTTTAACGCATATTTTATGTAGATTTAACGTCTTTCTCTATGTTTCAATGATATAATCTTTTCGTGCTGAAAAGCAGAAAGAGGAAAACTTGAAAATGGAAAAACACAGTTTATTAAAAGTAGCTTTAGCTACAGGTATGCTAATGATGGTAGGATGTGGTTCTAGTAGTAGTTCTACAGCTTCATCAACTTCTGACAGTGAAAAGAAATCGTTAACAGTACAATTCGTTCCAACTAATAATGATGGTTCTATGGAAGCGAAAGTAAAACCATTTGAAGAATATCTAAGTAAGAAACTTGATTGTGATGTAACAGTTACAATGGCTACAGACTATTCTACAATTGTTGAAGCTATGGCATCTAACCAAGTAGATATTGGTATTATGCCACCAGCAGCTTATGTTCAAGCTCGTTCTCAAGGAGCAGCTAAGGCTATTCTATCTTCTTCTTTAGGTGATTATGATGAAAATGAACAACCAATTGCTAATACTGCTGTTTCTTCATTCAAGGGTGAAGTAGTTGTAAGAGCTGATAGTGATTTAAGTGGACTTGCTGATTTAAAGGGTAAGACAATCGCAACACTAAGTGCTAACTCTGCTTCTGGTTATATCTATCCAGTTGCTGAAATGAAAGATCTTGGTATTGATCCTACAAAAGATTGCACATTAATTACAGTTAATGATATTCCAAGTGAACTTACAGCTGTATTAAATGGTCAAGCAGATGCTGCTTTCGTATTTGAAGGTGCACGTTATGTATTTGCTAGCAAGTTTGAAGATAATGATTTATTTACAGATCTTAAAGTTCTTTATTTAACAGAAGGCGATATTCCTAATGATGCTATTGCTGTTCTTCCAAGTATGTCTGAAGAAATGCAAGCAAAGGTAAAAGAAGTATTCTTAAATATGCCAAATGATGAAGAAGGTAAAGAAGCAATGGCTATGTGGAATCATACAGCTTATGTAGAAGCAGATGAAGCTGCATACGATACAATTGAATCTTATATTGAAAAAGCTGCGGAGTAATCATGATTGAAATCAGAGATGTTTCCAAAGTTTATAAAAACGGAACACATGCAATGGATCATATTTCTCTTACGATTAAAGATGGAGAATATGTTTGTATTATCGGACTTTCTGGTGCAGGTAAAAGTACATTGTTACGATCTGTTAACCGCCTAAATGAAATCACAGAAGGTGACATTCTCATTGATGGCAAATCTATTACAAAGGCAGGAAAAAAAGAACTTAGAGAAATTAGAACACATATTGGGCTAATTTCTCAACAGTTCAATCTTGTAAAAAGAAGTACTGTACAGAAAAATATTCTTTCTGGTAAACTCGGAACTTATGGAACTCTACGCAGTATTTTTGGTATTTTTAGTAAAGAAGACTATGAAAAGGTAAATGAAGTACTTGCAAAGGTAGGACTTTCAGAAAAATTACAAAGTCGTTGTGATGAACTTTCTGGTGGTCAACAACAAAGAGTATGTATTGCTCGTACTTTGTTCCAAGATGCTTCTATCATATTAGCTGATGAACCAGTTGCTTCATTAGACCCTGTTACTTCCAATAAAGTTTTAACAGACCTTAAAATGATTAACGAAACAATGGGGAGAACAATTCTAGTGAATATTCACTCTGTTGAACTTGCAAAGCATTATGCAACAAGAATCATTGGATTACAGGATGGAAAACTTGTGTTTGATGGGACACCAGCTGAATTAACTGATGAAAAGCTTAAGGCAATCTACAAAGGAAACTATATGCCTGCCAAGGAGCAAGAGGCATGAAAATCAAAGATACCGTTCATTTTAACTGGTATAAGAAGCTATTCGTTGTGATTTTGATTGTTTTGTGTTTTTCAACAGCATCGAATGCTACAGGTGCTGATTTTGCAAAAGTATTTTCAAATTCAGAACAAGTAAGAATATTTTTAGCGAAACTTGTGCATCCTGATTTTTCATACTTACCAGATTTAGTTGAACCACTAATCAAAACACTAAAGATGTCTGTTCTTGGAACAATTCTAGGTGTATTTCTTGCAATTCCGTTTTCCTTTCTTGCGACAACGGTTGTTACAAAAAATCCCGTATTAACAGGAATTATTCGTTTCTTTTTGAATGTTATTAGAACGATTCCAAATATGTTACTCGCAGCAATCTTAGTATCTATGGTTGGTATTGGTGAATTTACTGGTGTGTTAACATTAACAATTTTCACTTTTGGATTAACTGCACAATTATTTTATGAATCTATTGAGACAATTGATACAGCTGCAGTTGAAGCGTGTGAATCTGTTGGTGCAAATAAACTAAAGACAGCAGTATGGGCTGTATGGCCACAAATGATTCCAAGTATTATTAGCTATAGTTTCTATGCATTAGAAATTAATATTCGTTCTTCTACAGTTCTAGGATATGTAGGAGCTGGTGGTATTGGTGTAATTTTGAATACATCTTTAGGTTTATTCAAATATGACCGTGTTTCTCTTGTGATTTTGATGATCTTTGTCATTGTTATAATCGTAGATGGTCTTTCTGGACTTGTCAGGAGGAAGTTAGTATGAGTGTCATTAGAAAACACACTGGATTATTTACATTTCTATTATTAGTAGTAATCATTATCTTCTGTGCTACAGGTCTTGATTATAGTGCTCTAGCAACTTTCTCATGGAGTGGATTTACAAATACATTAAAACAATTGTTCCATCCAGATTTTAGTTATTTCTATGATGGTAGTGGAGAAGATGTGCTATCCCTAATTCTTCTAACAATTGCGATTGCATTTGCTGGAACAGTTATTGGAACAATTCTTGCGATTCCATTTACTCTTCTTGCGTCAAGAAATCTTTGGTCACCAAAATCACCGATTCCTAGAATTGGAAAATTGATTCTAGATGTTCTTCGCTCATTTCCTGAACTAATCTATGCGATTATCTTTGTTAAGGTAGTTGGACCAGGTGCGTTTGCGGGTGTTCTTGCGATTGGTGTACATCAAATCGGAATGCTTGGTAAGTTGTTTGCTGAAGAAATGGAAAAGATGAATGAAGATGCAGTTGAAGCTTGCAAATCTGTTGGGGCGAATTCAGTGCAAACAATGTTCTTTGCACGTATTCCAGAGTTAATGCCAATTTATGCTTCTTTGATTCTTAACCATTTTGAAATTGGTGTAAGAAGTGCATCAACTCTTGGTCTTGTAGGAGCTGGAGGAATTGGTGCACCACTTATATTTGCGATTCAAGCAAGAAATTGGGATAAAGTAAGTATTATCCTTCTCTCTGTTATTGTTACAGTTTATGGACTTGATATTTTAACAGGTTATATTCGTAAAAAATTAAAATAATATGAAAGTATTACATATATCAGATTTACATTACAGAAAGAAATTTGAAGGAGGGAATCCGTATGAAGACATGTTATCTTCTATGGATTCTTCTTTTAAACGCCTAAAAATAATGTTGGAACAAGTTTTGTCGCAGAACCTAATTGATCTTATTGTCATCAGTGGGGATATTTGTGATGAAGGAAGCGAGGAAGATTATGCGACTATCAAAGAATATTTTGATTCTTTGCGTGTTCCATGCATTGTGTGTCTTGGTAATCACGATATTCGTGAAAATTTCTATGAAGGTTGGTTAGGTGAAAAAGATAAAGGACCATACCTTTCGGAATACGAAGCTAATGGAATACATTTTATTAGCTTTGATAACTCAAAACATGGAATGGCAGATGGAATCGTAGAAGATAGTCGATTACAGTGGTTAGATGAAAAACTACAACGACAAGAGCCTGCTATTGTGATTATGCATCATCAATTTGATGCAAAACCTGGTATTCCTTCTTTAACTGGAAAAGAAAAATTAATTTCCCTTTTAAAACAAAGAAAAGTACTTGGCGTTTTTAATGGACATACACATTGGGCGTGTCATCAAAAAATAGATGAAATTCAAACACTAACAGCACCTTCTGTTAGCTTTAGAGCAATCAATACGAAAGAAGGAAGTGTAATCTTCTATCAATCGCAAGGATATGTAATCTATGATGTTACGCCAGAAAAAATAAGTGTAGTTGAAACCTATGAGGAACAAGGAAAAGTACTTGCTGAATGGAAAAAGAAAGCATAAGAACCTGTACTAAAATTTGAAACGTTCTAATGCTTTAGAAATAGAATCTTTAATTAAGATAGATAATTTGTCTACTATAGGCTCAGGATCTTCTTTCATATCTCCCTTGATCCAATCAAGCATGATACCAATAAAGATATAGCCATATATTCTTGCGATAAATGCTTTATCTTCATCGCGCACAGAGATATTTTTAGATTCTTCTTCAATGACACCCATTAATAAGTTATCCACAAGTGGAGTTAAATAAAGCTCCACTTGTTTTTGATCAATATAATTATAAACATTCATGATGAATGGCTTGTTTGCTTGTACAGCTTCAAATATTTGTAAGAAACCTGATTCCCAAGTGTCTTGGGTTTTCTTTTCGTCTAATGCTTTCTTCGCATCTTCTAAACAAGACCACTCTACTAAGTCATAAATATCTTTAAAGTGGTAATAGAAAGTCATACGATTGATACCACAATCTTCCGCAATATCGTTAATCGTAATCTTGGTAATAGGTTTTTTTAATAATAAGTTTTTTAGAGATTGTTCTAAAGCTCTCTTTGTGATCTGGGACATAGAATACCTCACTTACTATTATTATATCGAAATAAGATGATTTATTCTTTTATTAAATATTTATCTTTTAATGTTTTTATATCCTCACTTGTAACATTCATACATGTTTCTAGATAGTTTTCAATACTACCATAGTCTAATAAACATGAATCAATCGCATTGCGCATATAGTCAGGATTGACTCCACTTAGTGATCTTACTGTAGTAAGAATTTCAGGGTCACGAGTGTAATGGGCAATTTGTGTAAGTCTTTTATGAATCCACTCTTCATAGGCAATATTAGATAATTCAAAGTCTAATAAAACGGTTTCTTTTTCTACTCCTAGAGCTAGTAATGTTAACACTGCTGCGCTCCCTGCTCTATCTTTGCCTGCTGCACAATGCCATAAGATGCTATGGTATCCATCATTATTTAATAAAAGTTGGAAGAATGTCTTCATGCCAGTTTTAAACTTTTCACTACGAAACAATTTAACATACATGTCATCTTGACCATGACCTGATTTAATCGCATTTAAATAGAATTCTAGTGGTGATTGATTGTTTACAACATTACGGTGTGTGCCACCAACCATTGGGGAAGAATCTTCTACTAGAGGTAAAGTATAGTATTCTACATTCTCTATCTTAATATCAGGAGTATTCGCTCTTTCTGCCGCAATTCTAAAGTCAACAACAGTACCTAAATGATAAACATCTTGAAGAATATGTACATCTTCATGGGACGCATTACTTAGGCGACCAGAACGAATCAAAAGATTAGATTTAACCGTATGACCATCTTTAGTTTTATATCCACCTAAATCTCTAGCATTTTGTACATCATATAAACCGATAGAGTGCTCTTCATAGAGTTTTCTTTTCATTTGTAGTTCGTTATTTACTTCTAGCATGCTATCCCTCCTAACTAGAATATTACTAGTTATAATACTACTTCATTTGTGTAAAATGAGTGGCAAAAAGATGTTAAGAAATAAGCAATCACAAAGTGACTATAAATACGTGTGAAATTACAAGCAATTATAGAAATTTGTATTTATATATGTGACAATTAGTAATTGGGTGTATAGCTCAAATAAAGGTGAAAATATGCGACAAATATTAACAAATAGAAAGCTTTTAACAATTTGTTTAGTGTTGTTACTCAATATAAATTTATTTGGTTGTAGTAATGAGAAAAAAGAAGAGATAAGTAATCTACCTACTGTTGTTGTAGGAATTGATCAATTTAAACCATATAGTTATATCGATAATGATGGTAACTATGCTGGGATAGACGTAGAACTTGCAAGTGAAGCGTTTAAAAGAATTGGCTATCAAGCAGAATTTACAGTAATCAATTGGGAAGATAAGAATACGCTTTTAGATAACGAGGATATCGATTGTATTTGGAGTTGTTTCACAATGACGGGTAGAGAAAGTAAATATGAATGGGTTGGTCCATACATGTATAGTCGTCAAGTTGTTGCGGTAAAAAGTGATAGTGATATATACGAGCTTAGTGATTTAGCAAATAAAAGAATTGGTGTACAAGTCACAACAAAAGCGATGAATTTATTTTTGCATATAGATGAGTCTAGTTTACCTGAGGCAAAGTATGTAAACTCGTTTGTGTCGACAGAAGATTTATTCGCTTCTATTCGTAAAGGATATGTAGATGCGATATCTGGGCATGAGGCGTTAATTAATGAGCTTTCTAAGAGTGGAAAATATCGTTTGCTAGAAGAAAGCCCATATACTTCTGAGCTTGGTGTAGCGTTTAAAAAAGGAACACATGTTGAGGTGGTAGAAGCTTTAAATACAGCTTTAGAAGAAATGAAAGATGATGGAAGCTTTACGAGTATTGTGACGAAATATGGCTTAGATGAAAATAAAGTAATCTATGAAGGAGGAAGTAAGTGATGGATAAGAAAAGATCTTATGGTTCTCGACTTCTTCTTTTGGTGTTAATTGGTTTTGGTATAGGGATATGGTCATTATTTACGGTTGTAGATAAAAATAATCTAGATTCAACATTAGAAAGTACAACTTCCTTTGTTAAAAAAAGAATCAATACATTTGAAACATATAGTGCAAATGATAGAGTGAAAAGTTTAGTTCGTTTGTTAGATAAAACGACAGAATTAGATTCGAATATAACAAAAAATGATTCTTTTGATAAAGATGACTTAGAAACATATATTCATGAACAAAGATTAACAGGTGTAGTACTCTTAGATGAAAATCTAAATGTTGTTTTAGAGAGTGACTCTACTACTTCTGACGCATGGAAAAGCTTAATCGATAATAGCTCTGTAACCGATATATTAGAGTATCCTTTAAAAACATATAGTGTAAGACTTGAAATCAATGATATTACTTATGATTTTGCGGTAATTCATAGAAGTGAAGAAAATGGCTTAATTATTGCCTATGTAGAAAAAGAGACTTTTAGTGAAGAAAATGGCGATTTAATTATTGATAGTTTATTTGAAGATTTTCCGTTTGAGATGAATGGTATTGTAGCGGTATGTGATGATACAAAAGTAGTTAGTTCAAACACAAGCGATTTGCAAGGTAAAACAATTGATGAATGTAAATTACTAACAGGTAGTGCTAATCGTACAATCCAAGAAGGCGAAGTATCAAAAATCAAAGTAAAGAACACTGTATATTTTGGTACAAAGGCAATGATGGAAAACTATACCATCTATATTTTCTTCCCTGCTACACAAGTGTTTATGACACGTTCTATTGTATGTTTTGCATATCTTGGTATAGCTTTACTTGTTTACTTAATGTATATCCAAAGTAAGGAACGTTTAGAAAAAGAAACGATTATTCGTGAACAAAAACGTCTTCAAATTATTAATGCATTAGGCAAAGCATATTCTTATATTTATTTAGTGAGCTTAAAACATAAGGGTGTAGAAGTAATTAAAACAATCAATGAATTCGATAGTTCAAAAGAAAATGCAACTCGTGAAATACAAACCATTAAAGTATTAAATTTTATTGATTCTGAGTATCGAAAAGAATTTATGGAATTTATTAATATGCAAACCATTGCGTCAAGGCTTGAGAATAAGGACTCTGTAACAAGTACTATTCGAACAATTAAAGGTACATGGATGACAACAATCATTGTGCCTCAAGAATATGATGTTAATGGTAATTTAGTTGCAGTGTTAATTGCTAGTAGAGATGTGACTGAGCAAAAGAAGAAAGAAGCTGAGCAAGATCAAGCATTAAGAAATGCTTTAGTTGTTGCAAAAAACGCAAATAAAGCAAAGACGGTATTCTTAAATAATATGAGCCATGATATTCGTACACCAATGAATGCGATTATTGGCTTTACAGCATTAGCTGTAACACATGTCGATAACAAAGAACGTGTATTAGATTATTTAAAGAAAATTAGTACTTCTAGTAAACACTTACTCAGTTTAATTAATGACATATTAGATATGAGTAGGATTGAAAGTGGTAGTGTAAAGATTGAAGAATCAAATGTTCATTTACCTGATATCTTGCATGATTTAAGAACAATTGTACAAGGACAAATCTATGCAAAAGAACTTGATTTATACATAGATACACAAGATATCGTTCATGAAGATATCGTTACAGATAAATTAAGACTAAATCAAGTGTTACTCAATATTATTAGTAATGCCGTAAAGTTTACCCCAGTTGGTGGAATGATCAATATTCGTGTAACAGAAAAAGCATGTACAAAAGAAGGATATGCGACTTATTCCTTTAGTATTAAAGATAACGGTATTGGTATATCTAAAGAGTTCCAAGAACATATCTTTGATTCATTTACACGTGAAAGAACAATTACCGAAAGTGGTATCGAAGGTACTGGTTTAGGTCTAGCAATTGCGAAAAATATCGTTGATTTAATGGGTGGTAATATCACGGTAAATAGTGAACAAGGTAAAGGCGCAGAATTCATTGTGACAATTGATTGTAAGATTTCTGATCACATAACAAGATATGAACCAATACCAGAACTAAAAGGTGCTAAAGCATTAGTGGTCGATGATGATGCAAATACTTGTATCAGTGTTTCTAAGATGTTAAGAAGCATAGACATGGTTGCCGAGTGGACAACTTCAGGTAAAGAAGCAGTCCTAAAAGCACAAGATGCTTATGAACAAAAAGAAGAATTTAAAGTTTATATTATCGATTGGCTAATGCCTGATATGAATGGTATTGAGACTGCACGTAGAATCCGTAGAGTTGTAGGAGAAGATGCACCAATCATTATCTTAACAGCATATGACTTCTCTGATATTGAGGAAGAAGCGAAAGAAGCTGGTGTAACAGCATTTGTATCAAAACCATTATTTATGTCAGAACTTAGAGCTGCTTTAAGTAGACCTGTTGATGAAGAAGTAAAAGTAGTAGATACATCATTATTCCGTCATAAAGGAAAGAAAGTACTACTTGTTGAAGATAACGCTTTAAATCGAGAAATTGCGACAGAAATACTACAAGAAGTAGGAATTAAAGTAGATAGTGTTAATGATGGAACAGATGCCGTTATGCGTATGAGTTCAGCAAATTCAAACGACTATGATGTGATACTAATGGATATTCAAATGCCTAAGATGGATGGTTATATCGCCACTAGAGAAATAAGAACACTAACTAGTAACAAGAAAGCCAATATTCCAATTATTGCAATGACGGCAAATGCCTTTGAAGAGGACAAAGAAAAAGCATTTGAAGCAGGAATGAACGAGCATATTGCTAAACCAATTAGTATTGATGCAGTACTACAAGCATTAGATAAAGTATTTAAGAAAAATGAAGCTTAAATCATGATATACTGTAAATAATTAGTGAGGAAAAAGACATGAGTGAAAATAATGCACAAGCACAAGAACAAGGAATTACATTAACACTTACTCCAGAAGAAACACGTGTTGAACAAGAACAACAACTAAGTGAACTAACAGAGAAGAAAGAAAATACAGAAGTAAAAGCAAAGACGATTGATCAAATGCTTGATGACGCAAAACTAAGCGACACAGAAAAGAAACAAGTAAATGATTTCTCTAAAACAATTGATATTACACAAACTAATGCCATCTTAAATTATGGTTCTGCTGCACAAAAGAAGATTACAGATTTCAGTGATACAGCATTAAAGAATGTTAGAACGAAAGATTTAGGTGAAGTTGGTGACTTACTCAGTCAATTAGTTGGAGAACTAAAAGATGCGGATCCTAGCCAAAAAGAAGAAAAGAAGGGATTCTTAGGCTTCTTTAAAAAAGGTGCTGATAAAGTAACAAACTTCAAGATTAAATATGATAACGCTGAAAAGAATGTAGATAAGATTGCGTCTATCTTAGAAGATCATCAAATTCAATTATTAAAAGATGTATCTTTACTAGATCAACTTTATGAAAGAAACCAACAAAATAGTAAAGAACTATCTATGTATATCATCGCTGGTAAAAAGAAGTTACAAGATGTAAAAGAAAATGAACTTCCTGTATTGATTGCTAAAGCAAAGGAAACAGGTTTGCCAGAAGATGCACAAGCCGCAAATGATTTATCACAAGCATGTGATCGTTTTGAAAAGAAAATCTACGACCTAGAATTAACTAGACAAGTAGCTGTTCAAATGGGACCACAAATTCGTTTGTTACAAAACAACGATACTTTGATGACAGAAAAGATTCAAAGCACAATCGCTAATACTATTCCACTATGGAAGAACCAAATTGTATTAGCTTTAGGCATTTCTCATTCTAAGGAAGCTATCCAAGCTGAACGAGAAGTAAACGATATGACAAATCAACTTCTTAAGAAGAATGCGGAAACGCTTCACCAAGCTACAGTGGAAACAGCTAAAGAGAGTGAAAGAGGTATTGTGGATATCGAAACTCTTACTCATACAAATGAAGAGTTAATTAAAACTCTTGATGAAGTTCTTACAATTCAAAAAGAAGGTCGCGAAAAGAGAAGAGCTGCCGAAGCAGAACTTACTCGTATTGAAGACGAACTAAACAAGAAATTATTAGAAATTGACGTAGAAAAAGACGTTACAAAGAAATAACAAAAAGAAATAGTGTAGTAACTACCATAAGTGATATGGGATTGCTACACTTTTTATATGAGGTATATAAAATGAAAAAATTTGATCACGATGGATTATTGATAACTGAATATCAAGGAAAATTATTTGAAAAATCGGTTGAACTAAATTGTTCTAGCCCAATATTTATGAGAAGATTTCTTCATTCTAATTTATTGGAGAGGTTAGATAATACACATGTTCAATTGCTATCATTAGATGTAGTAGAAGGACTACGTGATTTAGTTGAACAATATGGGGATGAACCATATGGAAAAGAAAAATATTCTACTAGTGCATTATTTTGGATGGGATATATGTATCGCTATATAGCATATACTCGAGAACAACCTGTAAGTTTTGTGATGAAAAAATTCAATTATAAACAACTATATAGTTTGTATTATCCATATCATACCCAAGATCCAGAATGGTGTATTAGTAATTTGTTAGAATTGAATCATTTAACAGAAGATTATTTTGATAATAATTGGAGATTAAAAAAGATCATGAAAGAAAGTGGCTACTACTAACTTGTTTGTACAATTTAGACAAACAAGTTAGTTTTAATCTAAGATTGTTTCATTAATCTTAGCGATGATAATATCGTTGATAAAACTTAGAGATTTACCTTTTTCTATTGAATTTTTAATAATGTCTTGATAATCATTTATTTTTAGATGTAAGAAAGATAAGCGTGTTTCAAATATATGTTGCATAATATCATCGAAATTCCATTCATTTTGATGGTCATCAAAACGAGTAATTAAAGTAAATTCTAAAGAACACATTGCTAGAGTAGATAAATAAATTTCTTCTTTAGAACTAGGTAGTGTTTTAAACATGGAAAGAAATAGTTCTTGGTGTTTTTCAGTATAAAAATCACGAAGCGTTTTTACTGCTGTAAATGATTTATATAACGTATTTGTTTGCTCATCACTAGCGATAAAACTCATAAAACTATATTCTGCCGCAAAGTAAGTAATCCATGGATTAGAATCGTCAGTATTTTTAAGTACTTCATCTAAAAAATAATTTAATACAGCATTATGGTAATCTTTAATGATATCTTCCTTTTTAGGATAGTAATAATTGATATTTCCTACAGCTAAATCTAAATCTTTAGCTAGAGAACGAATGGTTGTTTCTTCGTAACCATTTTTCATAAAACTTTGAACAGCAGTCTTTAGAATCTTTTTTTGTATGTCTTTTTTCATGCTTATATTGTAATAAAATAAATGATTTCAGTAAAACTCGACGTGTCCTAAAAATTATTAATTATTTTTTAACAAGCGATTAAGGGGAATCATTTATGGCAAAGAGTAGATGATACACAATTTGCTGAAGACAAGTCTCATTGGTATGGTAGAGCAGTGAAGAACTTTGCTAAGCGTGGTGTAAATATCGCAATTAATAGTATCAAGAGTACGATTAGTAAGGACTAAACTATGCATGAATTATCCATTGTACAAAACATTGTGCAAACATCATGTGATTTCATAAAAGAAAATCATATACAGAATGCAAAATTTGTAACATTAATTGTTGGTCAAAATACAGGAGTGATACCACAATATCTCAGAATGTATTATGATGAAGTATGTAATAGTACAAGTCTTGAAGGGACAGAGCTTCGTATAGAAGAAGTTGCGACAGAATACTTTTGTAAAGATTGTGGCAATGTCTTCAAAACGAGTCTTGCGTCACATGTGCATCTCAAAGAAGTAAGATGCACAAGTTGTGATAGTAAAGATTTAGAAGTGATTTCTGGAAATGAACTCATGATAAAAGAAATAGGTTATGAGTAAAATAAAGGCAGGGTCTTGTACTCTGCTTTTTAAGGAGTAAATATGGATGCAGTAAAAATATTAGAAGTAAAAGAAAATGTATTTAAAGAAAATGAAGTAAATGCGAGTACAGTAAGAGAAGAATTTAAATCTAAGAAAAAGTTAATGATTAATGTCATGTCTTCTCCTGGTTCTGGTAAAACAACAACACTTGTTCGAACAATTCAAATGATTCAACCTGAATATAAAGTTGGTGTCATGGAATGTGATATAGACGCTAGTGTTGATGCGGAAACGATACAGACAAGTGGTGCAAAAAGCATACAACTACATACTGGTGGAATGTGTCATATGGATGCTCAAATGACGAAACAAGGATTAGATGAAATGGGTATTGATGATATTGATATTTGTTTTATTGAAAATGTTGGGAATTTAGTATGCCCTGCAGAATTTGATACAGGTGCAGATATTAACTTGACTATTTTATCTGTTCCTGAGGGAGATGATAAACCAGCTAAATATCCTTTAATGTATCAAGTAAGTGATATTGTACTTGTAAATAAGATTGATGCTTTAGCAGTATTTGATTTTAATAAAGAACTCATGGAAGAAAGAATTCATAAACTTAATCCGAAGGCAAAGATATTCTATATTTCTGCTAAAACAGGTGAAGGATTTGATGCTTGGATACAAGAATTAAGAAGTCTAATACAAGAAAGAAAAGGTGCATAGTATGGTCAAAGTAATACAAATCAATGAAAACGTTTTTGCGAGTAACGACCGTGAAGCAAGCCTAATCCGTTCTAAATGCACTGCAGAAAAAACATTCTTTATCAATGTCATGTCTTCTCCTGGTTCTGGTAAAACAACGATGCTTGTAAGTCTAATTAATCGCCTAAAAGATGATTATAAAATCATGGAAATGGATGTGGATATCGAATCAACATTAGATGCACAAAAAGTAGCAGATAAAACAGGTATTCCTTCTATTCAGATTCATAATGGTGGCTTATGTCATATTGATGCGGATATGACGAGTAGAGCATTAGAACATGTAGATTTAAAGAATACCGATTTATTGATATTAGAAAATATTGGTAACTTAGTATGTCCTGCTGAGTTTGATACAGGTGCTCATAAAAATGTCATGATTTTATCTGTTCCTGAAGGGGATGATAAACCGTTAAAATATCCACTTATGTTTAAGGTGAGTGATTTAGTCATTATCAGCAAAATTGATACAGTAGATTTCTTTAACTTTGATTTTGATCAAGCAAAAGAAAGAATACATCATTTAAATCCAAAGGCAGATATCATCTGTATTAGTGCTAAAACAGGCGAAGGTATGGATGAGTTAG